>JAHEYE010000026.1 GCA_023251695.1 Sphingobacteriaceae bacterium
CTTGGGTTTGGTTTACTATGAAATTACGTAAGAACTCTTTAGAAGCAGATAAATTAGATATCGACGTAAACAGCAGCTACCATTGGAAAAATGTAAAATTGGGCGCGTGGTTCATGGTAATTTTTGCAGTTACTTCTTCTACCTCAGCATGGGATTGGTTATTAAGTATTGATATTCATTGGTTCTCTACTTTATATGGCTGGTATATTTTCTCAGGTATGTGGATTAGCGCATTGGTTACAATTACAATGCTTGTTGTATGGTTAAAAAAAATAGGGTATTTAGAATATGTAACTGAAAGTACAATTCATGATATGGGTAAATGGATGTTTGCTATTTCCTTTTTGTGGACATATTTATATTTCTCTCAGTTCATGCTAATCTGGTACGCTGATATTCCTGAAGAGGTTATTTATTTCCAAACCCGTTGGGAAAGTTATAAAACTCTAATGTGGGCAGTATTTTTTATAAACTTCGCTTTCCCAATGGTGATGTTAATGAGCCGCGATAGTAAACGTAATTTCTTCTTCCTGATTTTTGTAGGAACAATTATTTTGGTCGGGCACTTTTTAGATATCATAATGATTGTAATGCCGGGTACCGTTGGTCACCACTGGACAGGTGTTAGCTGGATGGAATTCGGAACATTTTCTTTCTTTGTAGGATTATTTATTTATGTGGTATTAAATGCTCTTACAAAAGCATCTCTCCGTGTAAAGAACCATCCGTTCTTACAAGAGAGTTTACACCATTCGATTTAAATAAATTAAAAAGAGAAATTAAATTATAAAAGAATTTAAAATTATATAAGATGAAACTTTTAGTTCTGTTAGCCATCGTACTTCTGATAATTGCAGGCCACCAATTATTACGAATTATTGAATTGTCAAGAGGTTTGAAAAAAACCAAGGAATGGCAATTAACAAATTCCGATAATAACCTCATGGGAAGAGGTATGTTGATTTTCATGATATTGTTTTTTGTATTCTTTTTCTGGCAAATATTGCGTTGGAGAGAAAGAGCCCTGCCTTCTTCGGCCTCTGAACACGGTTTTAAAATAGATTGGTTATGGGATGTTAATATGAATTACATAGTAATCCCGGTTTTTTTAATCACTAATTTCGTCCTGTTTTGGTTTGCTTACAAGTACCGCGGTAATACCAATAACAAAGCAACTTTCTTCGCGCATAGTAATAAATTAGAAATGCTGTGGACCGTTATTCCTGCTGTAGCCCTTGCTTTCATTATCATCTTCGGTTTAAAATACTGGAACGAAATTATGGCTGATGCAAGCGACCCAAACAGGATAACAGTTGAACTTTATGCAAAGCAATTCGATTGGACTGCACGTTATGCAGGTAAAGACGGAAAATTAGGGACAACCGATTACCGTCAGATATCGGGAAGCAATTCAGTAGGTATGGATACTTCGGATGTTTTGGGTCATGACGACATCCTCGTTAAAAACGAATTCCACATTCCGGTAGGAAGGGAAATTGAATTATTAATGCGTTCGCGTGATGTAATTCACTCGGCTTATTTACCACATTTCCGTGCACAAATGAACTGTGTTCCCGGATTAGTTACGGCTTTTAAGTTCAAGCCGGTTAAAACCACTGAAGAAATGCGTAAAGATCCTTACGTAATTCAGATGATGGCGGGCATTAACAAGCAACGTGAAAAAGAAGGAAAAGAACCGGTTATTTTCGATTACCTTTTATTATGTAATAAAATTTGCGGCGCCTCTCACTTCAACATGCAAATGAATGTTGTTGTTGAAAGCGAAAAAGATTATAATGTATGGCTGGCTAAGCAAAAGCCTGTTAAAGCAATGGCTTCAAAATAATTTAATATAAATATTTTAAACAGATAAACATGGGAACTAAACACACAGCTACAGAATTGGAACACGGGCACGCGACGCATCACGATCACGCGCACGACCATGATGAGCACCACGAAACATTTGTGAGCAAATACGTTTTCAGTATGGATCACAAAATGATTTCGCGCCAGTTCTTAATTACTGCGGTAATTATGGCTTGCGTGGCTATGACAATGTCAGTTATCTTCCGTATGCAATTAGCCTGGCCGGGCGAAAAATTTGCTTTTGTTAATGCCTTATTAGGCGACAAATGGGCAAAAGACGGAATCCTTGATCCTAATATGTATTTAGCACTCGTTACTATTCACGGAACAATCATGGTGTTCATGGTATTAACAGGTGGATTAAGCGGAACTTTTGCTAACCTCCTTATTCCTTATCAGGTGGGTGCGCGCGATATGGCTTCCGGATTCCTTAATATGTTATCATACTGGTTCTTTTTTGTATCTAGCGCATTAATGTTAGGTTCTTGTTTTATTGAAGACGGACCTGCATCAGGCGGCTGGACAGTTTATCCTCCTCTTTCTGCCTTACCTGAAGCAATACCGGGTTCTAAATTAGGTATGACTTTATGGTTAGTTTCAATGGCGGTGTTCATCATATCCTCTTTATTAGGTGGTTTGAATTACATCATCACAGTAATTAACTTGCGCACAAAAGGAATGAAAATGACGCGCATGCCATTAACAGTATGGGCGTTCTTAATCACAGCTATCTTAGGCGTATTATCTTTCCCTGTATTATTCTCTTGTGCTTTATTATTGATCTTCGACAGAAGTATGGGAACAAGTTTTTACTTATCTGATATCTATATTGGGGGCCGTCCTTTAGATAACGTTGGTGGTAGTCCTATTTTATTCGAACACTTATTCTGGTTCTTGGGGCACCCTGAGGTATACATCGTTTTATTACCTGCATTAGGTATTACATCAGAAGTAATTTCAACTATGTCACGCAAACCTATCTTCGGTTACCGTGCCATGATAGGTTCGATGTTAGCAATTGGTTTCTTATCGTTCATTGTATGGGGTCACCATATGTACATGACGGGTATGAATCCGTTCTTAGGCTCAGTATTCGTATTCACCACATTATTAATTGCAATTCCATCTGCCGTAAAAGCATTTAACTATATCACTACATTATGGAAGGGAAATGTGCAGTTCACGCCGGCGATGATGTTCTCAATCGGATTAGTTTCTTCATTTATTTCCGGTGGTGTTACAGGTATTATTCTTGCTGACTCTGCATTAGACATTAACGTGCATGACACCTACTTTGTGGTAGCTCACTTCCACATTGTAATGGGATTATCTGCCATCTTCGGAATGTTTGCCGGTGTTTACCACTGGTTCCCGAAAATGTTCTTACGCATGATGAATAAGAAATTAGGCTTCTTACACTTCTGGATTACATTTATTTCAGCTTACGGAGTATTCTTCCCGCAACACTTTTTAGGTTTAGCAGGGGTGCCACGCCGTTATTACACAAACAGTAATTTCCCGATGTTCGATAATTTAGTAGACATCAACGAAATTTGTACGGCTTTCGCAATTATCGGAGCGTTCGGACAAGTGGTATTCTTATTCAACTTCTTCTACAGCATGTTCCGTGGTGAGAAAGCACCTCAGAATCCGTGGAATTCAAATACATTAGAGTGGACTACGCCTGTCGCTCACATTCACGGTAACTGGCCGGGCAAATTACCGGTAGTACACCGTTGGGCTTACGATTACAGCAAGCCCGGGCAAGAACATGATTTCGTTCCGCAAACAGTTCCTCTCGCCGAGGGAGAACACGACGGGGGCGAACATTAACAGATTCGATTTTAGAGATGCCCTTCCGCCTCAGGCGGAAGGGCATTTTGTTTTATTATCTTTGTATATCTAAAAAACACTAATGATTGCATTATATATAGTAGGGGGGATAATAGTCTTTATTCTGGTTTTAGCGGCAGTAATGCCAGGGAAATATAGCATTCAAAAAGAAATTGTAATTAATAAACCTGTTGAAAATACTTTCGAAAAAATAGCTGATTTTAATAATTACCGTGCCTGGAATCCTTGGCAAAAAAGTGAACCAACTGCTAAATATAAAATTACAGGGAATCCTTCTTCTATCGGACATAAATACGATTGGGAAGGAAAAAAAATTGGAAGTGGTAGTTTAACGGTTAAGTCTTTAAGTCAGAATAAAACTATTGAATTGGATTTGGAATTTATTAAGCCCTGGAAAACAACAGCTGCTGATAACTGGAAATTTGAAGATTTAAAAAACGGTTCCACAAAAGTTACTTGGCAAAACAGTGGTGACTTACCTTATCCGGTTGCGCGTTTAATGGGACCCGTAATTTCAAAAAATTTAAATGCACAGTTTGTTCAAGGTCTAAACAGCTTAAAAGAAATGTGCGAAAATTAATAGAGGAGAATGGATAAAATTAAAAATTACATAAACGGAGAATTAGTTGAGCCAATAAGCAAAGCTTACATCGATAACTATGATCCTTCGCGAGGTAAAGTTTATTCTTTAATTCCTGATAGTGATGAAAGGGATGTTGAATTAGCAGTGACCGCTGCAAAAGCCGCGTTTAAAATGTGGAGTAATACACCGAAAGAACAGCGCGCAAGAATTTTACAACGCATTGGTTATTTAATTGAAGATAATTTAGATAAACTCGCTTTAATTGAAAGTGTTGATAATGGGAAGCCTTTGCATCTCGCAAAATTAGTTGACATCCCCCGCGCTGCTGCTAATTTTAATTTTTATGCTACCGGTATTTTGCACTATGCTGCGAATACCCATAGTATGGAAGATACTGCCATTAATTATACTTTACGTCAGCCTGTTGGTGTGGCGGGTTGTATTTCGCCATGGAATTTACCATTGTATTTATTTACATGGAAAATTGCACCTGCATTAGCTTCAGGGTGTACGGTTGTTGCAAAACCATCGGAAGTTACACCAATGACAGCGTATTTACTTTCTGAAATTTGCATGACTGCAGGTTTACCGAAAGGTGTTTTAAATATTGTACACGGACTCGGACCGAAGGTAGGAAATGCTATTGTATCCAATAAAGATGTGCCGTTAATTTCATTTACAGGCGGAACAAAAACAGGAGCGCACATTGCAAGTATTGCAGCACCGATGTTTAAAAAATTATCGCTTGAATTAGGCGGAAAAAATCCGAATATTATTTTTGCGGATTGCGACTATGAAAAAATGTTGGCGACAACCATGCATTCTTCATTCTCAAATCAAGGGCAAATTTGTTTATGCGGCTCACGTATTTTGGTGGAGAGAAGTATTTACGAAAAATTTAAAACTGATTTTGTTGCGCGTACTAAACAATTAACTGTTGGTCCGCCATTAAATGCAGATACAAAAGTTGGCGCGGTGGTTTCAAAATCACACATGGAAAAAATATTAAGTTATGTTGAACTCGCGCAACAAGAAGGTGGTAAAGTATTATGTGGCGGCAAACGTAAAATTATTGATGGAGATTTTAAAGAAGGGTATTATTTAGAACCAACCATTATAGAAGGACTTCCTTACAATTGCAGAACCAATCAGGAAGAAATTTTTGGTCCGGTTGTAACTATTATGCCGTTTGATAAAGAAGAAGAAGTGTTGATGATGGCGAATTCTACCATGTATGGTTTAGCATCTACAGTTTGGACACAAGATATTACAAAAGCACACCGCGTTGCCAATGAAATTCACGCAGGAATTGTTTGGATTAATTGTTGGTTGCTTCGTGATTTACGAACTCCTTTTGGCGGTGTAAAATCATCCGGCGTAGGAAGAGAAGGCGGTTTCGAAGCCTTCGATTTCTTTACTGAACCTAAGAACGTTTGTATAAAACTAAAATAGGTAATCCATGTTCGACAATACCGAAAGAGTAGAATTATCACAATTAGGTGAGTTCGGTTTAATAAAACACCTTACACAGCACATCGAGATAAAAAATGCATCAACTTTAAAAGGAGTAGGGGATGATGCCGCGGTAATTAATTATACCGAGGGAGAGAAAGTGACTTTAGTTTCTACAGATATGTTGGTGGAGGGGGTTCACTTCGATTTGGCATATGTTCCATTAAAACATTTAGGTTATAAATCAGTAGCAGTTAATCTGAGTGATATCTACGCGATGAATGGTACGCCAAAACAAATTACGGTAAGCATTGCATTATCAAATCGCTTTGGCTTGGAATCTATTGAAGAATTATATGCCGGTATGTTAATGGCCTGCGAAAAATATGGTGTTGATTTAATTGGCGGCGATACCACTTCGTCTTTAAGCGGATTGGTAATAAGTATTACTGCCATTGGCGAAGCTGATAAAAATAAAGTTATTTACAGAAACGGCGCAAAGGAAACGGATCTATTGTGCGTGAGTGGTGATCTGGGTGGAGCTTACATGGGCTTGCAAATTCTCGAGAGGGAAAAAGCTGTTTTTAAGGAAAATCCAAAAATTCAACCCGACCTTGAGGGGAAAGATTATATTTTGGAACGCCAATTAAAACCGGAAGCAAGAAAAGATATCATTAAATTATTTGATGCTTTGGAAATGCAACCAACTTCAATGATCGACATCAGCGATGGTCTGGCTTCTGAAATTATGCATCTCTGTGATCAATCCGGTGTAGGTTGCGAATTGTACGAAGAAAAAATTCCTATCGATCCGCAAACATACGATACAGCAAGACAATTTAATCTTGACCCAACCATGTGTGCTTTAAGCGGCGGAGAAGATTATGAATTACTGTTTACAATTTCAACAAGGGATTACGATAAAGTAAAAAACCAATTAGATTTTACTGTTATAGGACATATCACCAATAAAACCGCAGGAGCCAACCTTGTTACCAAATCTGGAGGCTCTCATCCTTTAAAAGCCCAGGGATGGGATGCTTTGCGAAAAAAATAGCCACGAAAACTCTAAAACACAAAATCCCACAAAAACAAAAACAATTTAGAGGGATTTAGTGCCTTTGTGCTTTAGTGGCAAATTCAAAGGCTAGTTTCTAAAAGATCAAATTATTCTTATTGCTTAATTTATCGGGGATAATTTCCTGTAACGAAATTATTTCAGGAATTTTTTTGAGGGCGTCCGTAATTTTGTAAGTAAAATTATAATGTTCATCGCCCTTAATTAAAAGCAAATAATCTGTTTTCGTTAATTCAGGAATTAAACGACTGCTTTCATCAATGTTCTCATTAAAAGCGGAAAACAAATCGTCATCGTTTACTTTAGTAGTTTCTTTAGGCACGTTATTGCTTTTATTAGGAATGAGATTATACTCTAAATTAAATTCTTCATCTAAATAATTAAAAAAAGAAAATTTAAAATCTTTTCCCATGCGGTAACTCAGATCAATGTAATCGCTCAATTGCAGATCGATCCCAAGCGCATCATTGATATTTGAGGCCAATACATATTGATTATCGGAACAAGCTATACCGAAGAGCAGGAAATTAAATTCTTCTGGGTCGTTATGCAGGGTGTGTTTTACCATTAGTTAATCCGCTTTTGTATTACAAAAATAAGTAATGGAATTGAAAGTACGTAGCCAAAAATAAAATATGAAAAATGTGCCATTGGAATAACGAACATGAAAGGGAGTATATTAGCCAGTACCATGCAATAACAAAATAAATATAAACCCGAAAAACCATCTGCCTTTCTTTTTCTATAATAGAAAAATGGAAAACCGGCCAATATTAAAAAAAGAAAAAGGTACTGCGATAATGATAATAGTTTTAGTGCTTTTGAAAATATGTTTGAGTTTTCAAAATCGGCCCCCGGCCAGTCCTGACAAACATTTCTGAAAAGATAATTTTTCAGGCGTTTAAGTGGACTATAAAAGTAGTAATAACCCTTCCGGTCAGTTCTGAATTTAGCAGCTAAACGGCTCGAAGTCTCTGCTATTTTATTTTCGATAGAGTCTTGTTCTTTGTGGGAAAGACTGTCTTTATACGAATAAATAATGTCTGTTCGTAAAGCTAGAAGTGTATCTTTTGTGAGACCTGCATAGAAAATGGATTCGTCAAATTTATGGTCGTTTAATTTACTGCCAGACCACGTGAACCAAGAAAAATCAGACTCTTTAAAGTACCAGGCGTTCTCTCCACCCCAGGCAAAAATAAGTTCCCGCAATTTGGTAAGCGAGTATTTAGTGGAGCTTTTGTAGCCATATTCAGCATTTTTTGAATCGCCGCCTGGCACAAAGGAAGTTTGTAAGGGAACAAATGCATGCAACGACATATAGTTTCTGGTGATCCACATGCCTTCAAATACCGAAAGTGGTAGAATAAAAATAAACAGACTGATTAAAATACTCTTAAGATCTTTATTTGATTTTTTACCGTACATATAAATGAAAAGTATAACAACCGGCAAGTAGAAAAAGCAAAATCCGCGCAAAAGAATCAGCCAGGCAAGAAAAAACCCAGAGTGTAAAATATACTTTGACTGATGTTTGGTAATATAAAGATAAAAGTAGTAGAAGAAAAAGATCAGACAAGATGAACCTAAGGAGTTGGTGTGCAAAGTCCAGTCGTAATGCCAGAAATAAGGAACGAAATTTATGAGAAGAAAACCCAGAACGAAGGCCCAACGTTTTTTTGTGAGTTGATAAAGCAGTAAGCTAAAAACATAGCTTGCAATAACAGCCATAAGCAAAATAAAAGCGCCTAAACAAATAGTAGCTGCTTTTTCACTTAAAACAACCCTAAAAACTATATAAGGAAAAATAAAACCGGGCAAACGGCCTGCATAAGGTTCGACGCTGCTTCCCATTGCGTAAACGCCTTTGTCGATTAAATTATCAATCGGACTTAGGTATTCAATGTGATCTGCGGATTTAATAAAGGGTCCGGAGAATTTTCGTTTTGGATTATTATCCGGTAAAATAAAAAGAAAATACAGAATTAATTTAACACAGAGCGCAAGAACCAGCCACTTAAAAGGTTTTGTAAAATTTAATTGGTTGAATGCCTCGGCCATTAAATTATTTTTTCTTAAACAATAAGAAACGGAAATAAGCCATTGTGGTTTTGAAGACCTTCATTTTTGATTTACCAACACGGTTCTTCGACTTAAGTAACATGGGCACCTCAACGATCTTTGCATTTTGTTTTATGGCTTTCACTAAAACTTCAAGCATGCAAATAAAACCGTATTCAGTAATAATAGCAGGGTAATTCTTTTTAATTTTATCCAACAGGCTTACATTATATACTCTGTAAAAGGAACTCAGTGTAAGAACTTTAAGGTCGAATAAAAAACGGAACATTAAATTAGCAACGGCCGACATAAATTTGCGGAAGAAGGAAGTAGAATCAAATCCACCACCTTGCGCATAAACTGAAGCCAGAACCAAATCATATCCCATTCTATTAATACCAAGCATATGTGTCAGAATAGCAATATCAGAAGTACAATCAGCTTCCATTGTAATCACAATATCGTTCTCAATATTTTTACTGTTAACAAGAACCCATTCGAAGCCTGTGTTAAAAGCATAACCCGGGCCTCGATTAACGCCATCACCTAAAATTGTGAAATTTGTATTGGAGAAATGTGATTTTAAAAGTTCAATTGTTTTATCCGTAGAACCATCGTCAGAAAAAACAAACATCTTTTCTTCATTGGGCAAAACCGTGCTCAGCTCGCGGTGTAAATTCGCAACGTTACCTTCTTCATTAAATATGGGAATAAGGATATAGATCATCTATTACTTACCCTTTTTCATTTCAGCGATGGTGAGTTTAACGGCTTCTTCCAACTTTACTTTTGGTGCATAGCCTAAAATGCGCTTTGCTTTTTGTAAATCAGGAATACGGCGCATAATATCTTTGTATTTACCAAACACGTCACTCATCGGAACGAATTTTATTTTTAATTCTTTTCCGGTGTTCGCGAACTTATGAATGAGCTTTGCTGTATCGAGTACACTTAACTCTTCATCATTTCCGATATTAATAATTTCGCCAATGGCTTTTTCATTGTCGATTGCTAATGATGTTCCGGCCACTAAATCCGTCACAAATCCCATTGAACGGGTTTGCGAACCATCACCATGTACAACAACTTCTTCATCATTTAAAATTGCGCGTAAGAAAATCGGAACGTGTCCGCCGCTCCATGCAAAACTTGAACGCGGACTGAAGCCTCCGAAAAAGCGGATGACAACTACAGGCACACCAAAATCATGGTAGTAAGCAAAACACATTTGCTCTCCATATAATTTCGATACAGCGTAACTCCAGCGCTTGATCATACTCGGACCTAATAACAAATCTCCGTCTTCGTTTAAAGGTAAATCAGGAGACATGCCATACACATCACTTGTGGAAGCAAACACCACTTTACAGCCCCACATTTTTGCCACTTTCAAAATATTCTCGGTTCCTTCAGCGTTTACGCTAAGTGTCGGATAAGAAATATCTTTTTCGCCAATTTTTTTAACGGCTGCTAAATGCACAATGGTGTCAATATCCTTTGCTAAAATTTTTAGGGTTTCGAAATCCAGAATATCAACTTTGTAAAATTTGAAATTCGGATTGCTCATGTTGTGTTCGATGTTGATGGTCTTGCCATAAGCAAGATTATCAATACCAATAACTTTATAATTCTTCGCCAGTAAATCATCCAGTAGATGCGAGCCGATCATACCGGCCACACCGGTCATTAAAATAGTTTTTTGCGCCATAAAATACTTAACTCACTTTTTGTTTAATTACACCTAATTCTTTACCCACTTTCGCAAATGCAGCGATTGCTTTATCCAAATGTTCTTTTTCGTGCGCGGCCGATAATTGTACGCGGATACGTGCTTGTCCTTTAGGGACCACTGGAAAAAAGAATCCAATCACATAAATTCCTTCCTGCAATAATTTGTCGGCGAAGGTTTGCGATAATTTTGCATCGTATAACATTACAGGTACAATTGCCGAATCTCCGTCTTTAATTTCCAAACCAACTTCTTTAATTCCTTTTTTAAAATAATTGATATTCCATTCTAATTTATCGCGTAACTCAGTTGTTTGGGATAAAAGATCAAACACTGCAATACTTGCGCCCACAATACTTGGTGCCAGAGAATTTGAAAATAAATACGGACGCGAACGCTGTCTTAATATTTCAATAACTTCTTTTTTTCCTGTAGTAAATCCGCCCATAGCACCGCCTAAAGCTTTACCTAAAGTACCGGTGATAATATCAACGCGATTCATTACATTTTTTAATTCAACTGTACCGCGACCGGTTTTTCCAATGAAACCTGAAGCATGGCTTTCATCCACCATCACTAATGCGTTATATTTATCAGCTAAATCACAAATTTTATCTAAGGGTGCAACATAACCATCCATGCTAAAAACACCATCGGTAACAATAATTTTAAAACGTTGCGCTTGTGCTTTTTTCAATTGCTCTTCCAAATCGGCCATGTCGCTGTTTTTGTAACGGTAACGTTGTGCTTTACACAAACGCACCCCATCAATGATAGAAGCATGATTTAATTCATCAGAGATAATTGCATCTTCTTCACCAAACAAAGGTTCGAAAACACCGCCGTTAGCATCGAAACATGCCGCGTATAAAATTGTGTCTTCCTGTCCGAGAAATGTGGCTATTTTTTGTTCTAATGTTTTGTGAATATCCTGCGTACCGCAAATAAAACGGACGCTGCTCATGCCATACCCATGAGAATCTAAAGCTTTTTTAGCACCTTCAATAACTTTCGGGTGCGATGATAATCCTAAATAATTATTAGCACAAAAAATAATTACTTCTTTGCCGTCTTTTACTTTTACAACAGCGTTTTGCGGGGTGGTAATAACGCGTTCACGCTTAAATATACCGTTCGATTCGATCTCGTTCAGTTGGTTTTGTAAGTGATCTTTAAATGTTCCGTACATGCGTAAAATTTTCCTAAAAATACTAAAAAATACCGTTAACATTTGGGATAATTACAGCCATTTTGAGAGATAAAATTGAATATATTTGCCCTTAATATGAGTCAATACTTTATAGCAGGAATCCAGCAGGTTGGCATTGGCGTTCCCAATGTACACGATGGATTTAAGTGGTACCGACAGCATTTTGGAATGGATATTCCCATTTTTGAGGAGGCTGCAGAGGCTAATTTAATGTTGCCTTATACGGGTGGAAAACCGCATAAAAGACACGCTATTTTGGCTATAAATCTGAAAGGCGGAGGCGGTTTTGAGATATGGCAATATACCAGTCGTACCCCGCAGCCTGCTAATTTCGAGGCGCATTTAGGTGATTTAGGCCTTTTTGTTGCTAAAATTAAGAGTGAAAATATTCAGGCAAGTTATGATTTTCTGAAGGGAAAAAGCGTTGAAATGCTTTCAGGTATTGTCACATCACCCAATAACGAAAAACATTTTTTCATTAAGGATTTATATGGTAACATTTTTGAAATTGTAGAAGGAAAAGATTGGTTTGGCAAAGGACTTAAAACTACAGGCGGTCCGGTTGGAATGATTATCGGCACAAGCAATATTGAAAAATCGAAAAAATTCTATTCTGAAATTTTAGGTTATGATAAAGTGCTTTATGATAAAGAGGGAGAGTTTGAAGATTTTAAAAGTTTACCGGGCGGAAATGTAAAATGCCGTCGGATTTTATTAACGCATTCAAAAAAACGCACAGCAAGTTTTGCTGAGATGTTTGGTTCGAGTTATATCGAATTAGTGCAGGCCTATAATTACACGCCGCGAAAAATTTTCGAAAACCGTTTTTGGGGCGATTTGGGGTTTATTCATATGTGTTTTGATATAAGAAACATGCAAGGCTTAAAGGAAGCTTGCGAAAAACACGGACATCCATTTACAGTTGATGGAGGTGCCGGTTTTGAAATGGGAGAAGCAGCCGGCCATTTTACCTATATAGAAGACCCCGACGGAACGCTGATAGAATTTGTGGAAACCAAGAAAATCCCAATTATGAAAAAATGGGGCTGGTATCTCGATTTGCGTAAACGTGCTCCCGAAAAGCCGGTTCCCGCGTGGATGCTGAAGACTTTAAAAATGAATAGAGTCAAAGATTAACTGCCTTAATATTCAAAAACCCCTGCGAAACGTCTCTCACAAGGGCTTTTTTAGATTTTAGGTAACATGAATAAACCTTTGTAAAATTCGGCTATTTTAAGCGTTTTCTTTTCACCCAAACAGGGGTATTTTAAAAGCTGAATAATTCCTTTATCTTGTGTAAAAATTAGATGATCCCCAATGAGAAATAAAATTGTAATTGGTATTTTAACCATTGTGATGGTGGCTTGTACTGCCAGTAAAAAAAATCAGACATCAACAGTTAAAACAAAAGTAGTGGATGAACCTGCTATTAATTTGGATACGATCCGTGTTGTAGCAAATGAAACACCAAAGAAAAAAATTTACCGCGGATCTAACCCTCTTATCAATGATATTACGCATACCAAACTTGAGGTCAGTTTCGATTGGCAAAACTCCCGTCTGAAAGGTAAAGCAACAATTTTTGCAAAACCCTATTTCTATCCAACAAACGTATTGTATCTGAATGCACGCGGTTTTGATATTACGGGAATAAAAGTAGGCGTTGAAACAGTAACAACATCAAGTCGTACTGTGAAGGGAAAGAAAACGGAAATAACTGAAAGCTCTTTGGGTGAAGGCAGAAAAGCAATTTATTTCTATCAGAACGATTCTCTTAAAATAAATTTAGGTCGTGAATTAAAATCTTCAGAAAGTTATTATGTGGAGATTGAATACATTGCTAAACCTAACGAATTAGCGAAAGGCGGCAGCGATGCGATTTCTGATGACAAAGGATTATACTTTATTAACCCAACCGGAAAAGACCCGAACAAAATGCCACAGATTTGGACGCAAGGCGAAACACAAAGCAACTCGGCATGGTTCCCCTGTATAGATAGTCCGAACGAAAAAATGACTTCTGAAATTTACATGACCGTTGATGATAAATACACAACGCTCTCGAATGGTTTATTGAAAGATTCGAAAAAGAATGCTGACGGTACACGCACCGATCATTGGAGTTTAGAGCAGGCACACTCGGCTTATTTGGTAATGATGGGTGTTGGCGAATTTAAAAAAGTGACAGATGAACCCTGGAAAGGAAAAGAGATTAGTTATTACGTAGAGAAAGAATTTGAACCACATGCAAAAGCGATTTTCGGCAACACCAAAGAGATGATTGATTTTTATTCGAATAAACTGGGTGTTGATTACCCATGGCCGAAATACTCGCAAATTGTGGTGCGCGATTATGTGAGCGGCGCGATGGAAAATACCAGCGCAACTTTACATGGAGACTTCATGGTTTATCAGAATCAGCGCGAAATGATCGACGGTAAAAGAGGAGAAGATGTGATTGCGCATGAATTATTCCACCAATGGTTCGGGGATTTAGTGACTGCAGAAAGCTGGAGTAATTTACCACTCAATGAATCATTCGCAACTTATGGCGAATATTTATGGGAAGAATATAAATACGGTAGAGATGCAGCCGACGATCATCATGCGGGTTCACGCTTCGGTTATTTTTCTTCTGCGGAGCGGAAAGAAGTAGATTTGGTGCGTTTTGATTATGTTCACCGCGAAGATATGTTTGACGCCTTTAGTTACAATAAGGGCGGACAAGTTTTACACATGCTGCGCAAAGTTGTGGGCGATGATGCGTTCTTTGCTTCCCTGAAATTATATTTGGAAACACGCAAATTTAAGAGCGGCGAAATTCATGATTTGCGCCTGGCATTTGAAGAAACAACCGGTAAAGATTTAAATTGGTTCTTTAACGAATGGTTTTTAGCAAAAGGCCATCCGGTTTTAAATGTGACTAAAACTTACGATGATGCAACTAAGAAATTAAGCGTAACTGTAATTCAAAAACAAGATTTTAAAGAAAAGCCATTGTATACATTACCAATTAATATTGATATTTATGCAGGCGGAAAAGTGGACAGACAATTAATCCGGATTGATGAAGCTGCTCAAACATTTACTTTTGATTGTGCAACAAAACCAAATCTGGTGAATTTCGACGGCGAGCGTCAATTACTTGCCACAGTTAATTACGAAAAAACAAAAGATGAATATTTGTTTCAGTCGGCCAACGCGCCTTTGTGGGGCGATAGGGATGAAGCTCTGACTTATTTTTCAAAAAAATTATCGGATAAAGATATTTATGAGGCGGTAAAGAAAATCGCGCAAAGCGACAAATGGAAGGGATTACGGCAAGATGCAATTTCGTATTTGGGTGATAATGCGAAAGGAACGGAAGAAGATCTGAAAAGTATGTTGGTGAACATCGCGAATAACGATGCCGTTACCAAAGTGAGGGCAGAAGCCATTCATGCTTTGTCATTACACTTTAAGGGTGACGATTTAAACACCTTGTATGAAAAAGGTTTAAGCGAACAATCTTATGCTATTAATGCTGAGTGTTTGGAAGCAATGACTAAAGTAAATCCGACAGTAGCTTTACAAAAAGCAAAATCATTGGAAAATGAAACCGGTAAAAAAGTAATATATGCCATTGCGAATTTATATTCGCATCATGGCAACGATGATAACGCTGCTTTCTTTGCGGGTGCACGGAAACAATTTAACGGTTTTGAATTATTAGGATTTGGCAGCATGTATGGTAATTTTTTAAAGCGATGTACAAAACCGGAGACAGCCATTGCGGGCGCGAACGACTTGGCGGGCATGGCGGCTAGCGGTGGGAAATATGTGCGATATGGCGCCTTACGCGTTTTAAAAACTAGTCTGGTTGAAAATTACGAAAGCCGCGAAAGCAAACTAAAATCAAGTATCGAAACTGCTAAAAAAGAAAACAAAGATGTTACTGCAATGAATGCTGAATTAAAAACGGTTTCTGAGACCAAAACTAAACTGACTGAGATTTATAATTCGGTGAAGTAGTTTTACACTTTAAATATGTTGTCACTGATTACAAGCTCGGATGAACAGGGTTGTCCTTAGGTGTCCGCTTAATTATTGATAAATTAAGTTTATTTTTATGCGGATGAAACATCTTTTATTTGTACTATTTCTATCGTGTTCATTGTATGCCCAAAAGAATAATGTGTTTAAAAGCATAATTAAAGAGGCCTATGATAGTATTCCAAGTCTTGGCTCTATACTTGTCATTAAGAACAACAGCCTAATTTGTGAAGAATATTTTAATGGGGCTAACCCGGAAACAAGCTTTAATATGTTTTCGGTCACGAAGTCAGTTGTGTCTGCGCTTGCTGGAATTGCACATGATAAAGGTCTTTTGCCTGATGTAAACACACCAGTTCTCAAAATTTTGCCACAGTATGATACGGATACCTCATCTCATAAAAAGAAAATGACACTGAAACATCTGCTTTCCATGCAAGGCGGAATTTTGTGGTATGATAATAGTCCGCCGAAATTAGTAAACGATGATCAGATTACAACGTACCTCTACCAACCAATTGAATGCCCGCCGGGGACGAAATTCAAATATAGCACAACCGAGTCACATTTCATGGCTGTTGCACTTGCCGCTTGTGTAAGAACTGATCTAAAAACATTTGGGGATTCAACTCTGTTCAATTATTTGGGAATTGAAATTAGCAATTGGCCAACGGACAAACAAGGAAGGCGACTCGGAGGTTCTGAATTAAAACTGAAACCTGGCGATATGATAAAGTTTGGCTTGCTTTATTTGAATGAAGGAAAGGTTAATGATAAGCAAGTGATTTCTAAGTCTTGGATTAACGAGTCAACAAGCGAGCAAGCAATATTAAATGAATGGGATGTCCTGCCTGGCGCAAACGGATATGGTTATTATTGGTGGAGGAGAAAAACAAATGGTCACCAAGCATTTGTCGCTTCAGGCTATGGAGGGCAGCTTATTTGTGTGATACCGGATTTAAAAACCGTTATAGTCACCACATGCTTTGCTAATGATAAAAACAGAGGCCGATCCGAAATAAAACGTCTACACGGATTTATTGATAAAATTATTAATGCATCAAAGTAGTCTAACAAGGAGATTTTTGTCCACCAAAATTTGTCTATGGAATTGTCCGACAACTTGCAGCTAGCTTTTAAAGAAGCACTTATTAAACCTTCTTCTATCTAATTTGGTTTCGCGAACTTTGGTTGCTTAAATCTCAAGATTAAATTTAAACATTCATTTGTAAAAAAAGCCCCAACAAATGTTGGGGCTTTTAGATTTATTTTTTCGGTGCCTGTTGTTTAGGCGGATTAAAATAATTTTTTGCTTTTTCGTTGCTTGGGTCCATCGTTTTTAATTCGTTAAAGTATTTATCCGAATCGGCGTTTGGTTTGTTTTTGTTCAGTACCAAATGGTAGTAACCTAAATATTCCAAAGCTTCAATTACATTTGCTTTATAGGTTCCTGTTTTTTCTTCCGGCTTTGCAATCTCTAATCCTTTTTCATAAAATGGTTTAGCTAAACCTGCAACGCTGGTTGGGTCTAATTGTGAGCTCGAACGCCCTCTCCAGAAATAACCTGCTGCAAAGGCCGGCGACATTTGTATTAATTTAGAAAAACAAGAATCCGCTTTTACATAATATGGATTTGCTTCTGCTTCTTTCGCCGCTTTTGCTTTCGCATCTTTGATGGTAGCCGCCAGTTTCATAATTGAGTTGCCGGCAAAATAAGACGAGCGCCCTAATTCAAAATAATCTTGTCCGCCCATGGCTTTGGTACAAGTCATGCGTTTTTCCCAGGCAGCAATCGATTTGTTATAATTTTTCGCTTTGTTCCAGATGCGTGCCACTTCGGCCCATAATTCACAATTAGCAGCAGGGTCCAAGGCGATCGCTTTTTCAACTTCCAAAGCGCCTAAAGAATCTTTTCCTGTTTTCGACATCAGCATACCTTTGTATCTGTAATCACCGGGTAAATATTTAAAATTTGCTTTGTCTTTGGTTTGATCAAAGAAAGTATTTAACGAACGCAAACCTTTTGAATAAGCAGTGGTATCGTTTTTATTTCCCATCTCACCGTAAGCCCAACCTAATAAACGTTCAATGGTGTAATTACTGTAACCGCCTTTTTTCAAACTTTCTCCTTCGTTAATCGCGTCGGTGTATTGTTTGTTATTGAACAAAGCTGTCATGTAACGGTAACGGGCGTCGTTACTGTTATTTAATTCGAGATATTTTTTCCAATTCTCAATTGCGTTTTTAGATTGACCTGCTAACATGTAAACCTCAGCAATTTCGCGGTAAGCAGGCGCGAATGTTGCATCAATACCAATTGCCTTTTTATAAAAATCTAAAGCCAACTGATAGTTTCGTCCGCGTTGATATAATTTACCTTCACGTAAAATACCTAAAGTAGATTTTGGATTTAATTCAGTTGCTTTTTGGTAGCTTTTAATGGGTGCACTTCCGTCGGTCGGATTTTTTTCCAATTGTGCATCGCCTAATAAAATATAGGTCATTGAACTTTTTGGATCCAGCTTAATGGCTTCATTCAATAATTTAATGGCTTCGTCTAAATTTTTATTAGGAGCGTAGATATAAGCTTCAGCGGTTTTGCGCATGACTTCTGCATTTTTATTTGCAGATAATGAAGCTGCTTTAAAAAACATAGCTTTAGCATCGGCATCTTTTCCGCGGTACCATAATACTTTTCCTAAACCAACGTAGCATAATGGATTGGTTGCATTTACTTCAGAACCTTTTTGGTATTGGGTATTGGCATTATCCAAATCATCATTCTTAAAAAAATTCTCGCCATAGTAAAAATAATTTTCACCCTTGTTGGCTTCTTTAGCAATCAGCGTAACAAAATCAGAAGCAGCTGCTTCGTAACGTTCGTTATCGGTTTTAGCAATAATTTCATTTAAAGTTTGTGCATTTGCAAAAACTGTAAGAGCAAGTGCGGCTATGGTTAATTTAGTTTTCATAGGTATCATATAGTGGAGATTCAAAATTAATACAATTATTAGAACGCAAGTTAAGTGCCAAAATGATAAAATACCGCGTAATTTAGGAATTTTTGGGAGTTCGATATAATTGCAAATAATTGATAATCAATATATTATAATTATATTTATTGTGCCATTGGCTCCATCTTAACTTCGATGATCCTTTCGGCTTGCCGCACAGGTAAAAGGCCTTGTTTTAAGAAAGTGAGCTGCCCTTTTGGTCCGGCCATAAAAGCCTCGAAACCTTTTGCCAGACTAAATTCATCACTTCGCCGCAGTAAATAAATGGTACGTGTAAAAGGATATTCCCCGGTTCTAAATGAACTTTGATTCGGTTCAAAATAAGCTGTGTCAGTTTTACCGACAGCTAAAAATTTTATTTTAGAAGAATATTTTTTAAATAATTCATCATCGCGGTCGCTGAGCCATGCGAAATCCAAAAAACCAATTTGATTAGGATTTGCTGCAATTTTATCAAGTAACTCGGCGGTGTTGTTTGCTGCAAAGCATTTGGGTCCGAATTTTTTTGCAGAGATAATACTATCGAGAAGGTAATAAGCCACCGACGAACACTTATTATCAAGTACGGCTACAGGAGAAATTAAATTACCGAGAGAATCTTTCAGACTTAATTCTGCATTCAATAATTGCTTTACCTGTTCAATGCTTAGGTGCCCTATTTTTGTTTCTGAACTTGTAATTAGTGCCACACCCGATTTGGCGAGGGCCGAATACATGGGGAATAATTTTTTCTGCTCAAAAGCTTTCTTTTCGTTTTCCCCTAATAATCTGCTCATCACAATGGCTTTGCAGCTGTCATTCAAAAGCGCATCAACAATATCATTTTCGCAAGCCTGAAATAATTCAACATTCGCATTATGGTATTGCGATGAAAAAGTAGCCGACTGATTTTTAATATGGAATTGCAAACCCTCGCTGTAATAAACTTTTAATTTTCCGGAAGTAGGGGAGTTATCTTTATAATCGTTCTTAAAATAATTATCGCAGGAAATCAGTAAGCAGTTAACAGTAAGCAGAAGGCAGTATTTAAAAGGTTTAATCATTGTTCTGATTAGATTTAAAGGTCTGATAAATTCTGACACCACGGAAAACTGCATAAGCCAAAAAAACAACCGTCAAAATGATGCGCTTGTTTCCATAAACCCTGTCGATCATAAAATCGGTAAACGTAAAAGCGCAGGCGCCTGCAATTACAATTATTACCAATAGTATACTGAACCAAATAGTTACTAGGTTAATACCGTTTTTCATAGGTCTTATTTAAGGCTCTAATTTAGCGATTAATGCCTTGCATAATTGAATAATTCCCCTAATTTTGTTTATCTAAAATCAATTACATGAAAAAACTTTTACTTTCTATTTTATCGATTGCTTCGTTAACTGCTTTTCCGCAGTGGCAAACAACAAGCATTTTTAGTACCGGCGATGATTGCTATTCGGCTTTTGGCAAAGCTTTCATTAGTGATGGCGGTTCAAGTTCCTTAGATGTATCAACAGATGATGGAGCAACCTGGTCGCCTTCAAATATCGGTGTACCTTCTTCCGGCTTATCTTTTGGTGATATTAATAGCGGAACAGTTTATGCCTATCGTAACACAAGTATTTATTCATCTACCACAGGTAATAACTGGACAGCCATGAATACAAGTGCAATTAACGCATCCGAAGTAATAAAGGATATTGCGGTAATCGGAACAAATTCTGTGTTTGCATGTACAAATCCAATAAGCGGGAACGGGATTAAAATTTATCAGCTAAGCGGAACAACCTGGAATTTTAAAGCCAATGTTCCAACTGCAACCGCTCCACTTTCTTTATGTATGAAAAACATGAATAGTGAGTTATGGATCGGAACCACAAGTACTTTGAGTATCAAATCTACCAATGGTGGTTCTACCTGGGCGGCTTGTAACGGTACTTTAACTTCAGCTAATTGGTGGGATAAATATGTTCTATGTTTAGGCGCTACAAGCACTACTTTATTTATGGGTACTTATGGCGGACGTTTAGTTAAATCAATGGATGGTGGAGGCACTTGGTCCGTTGGAATTAACATTAGCACAGGTAGCACTATTTCGATGAGTGATGTTTACGTAATGAGCGCAACCAATATTCTTGTGGCATGCGATTCCGGATTTTATTACAGCAATAATGGTGGTTCTTCATTTCAAAAAGATAACACCGGATTATCAGCTGCAAATAAATATCTGACAAAAATCACTGCAACCTCAAATTATATTATTGCTTCAACCGGTAACGGTGTAATTGTCCGCAGACCATTAAATCAGATTTTCTCCGGTATAAAAGAATTTAATCCGCTTGTTATTGAAAGCAAAGTCTATCCGAATCCCTCCAACGATTTCACAACCATCGAGGCAAGTGATCTGATGTTTGATAAAAATTGCGAAGTAAAAATAACAGATGTATTAGGCCGCGAAATTTTAGTATCAGAAATGAAAAACGGAAAAACACAAATTAATTTAAGCAGTTTTGCTAAAGGAATATATACTTACAGCGTTTACAATAATAATACAGTTGTAAGCAAAGGGAAATTAGTGGTGAATTAATCCTCACGGGAACCTCACTTCACCTCACCCGTCTGCCTTTGGCAGACACCCTTTCCTGCAAGGAGAGGAGGATTTATGATTCTAAAGAGCCGCTTCAGTTGAAGGGGCTTTTTATTTTATAGACAGAAAGTTATTAAAGTCCCTTTAATTGATGTTAATGAAGGATGAGTAAACTTGTGTCTTTGGATATTTATTCTACATTTGTTTAACAATAATAAATCCGTATGAGAAAAATTTTATTTTACAGTCTGTCAGTTGTGTCATTAACTGCTTTTTCACAGTGGACATCAACATCAATTCTTAGCTCAGGTGAAGATTGTTATAGTGTATTTGGAAAGGTTCTGGCAAGCGATGCTACCTCAAGTGCACTTGCTGCTTCAACCGACGAGGGAGTAACGTGGCCTTCTTCTAATATTGGTGTTCCGGCTTCCGGTCTGTCTTTTGGTGCTACTAATGGCGGAACCGTTTATGCATACCGTAATAAATCAATCTACCAATCTACCACAGGAAATAACTGGACGGCTATGACAACAACTGCTATTGCAGCAACTGAAGTTATCAAAGACATTGCTGTTATTAGTACTAACTCTGTATTCGCCTGTACTAATCCCATTAGTGGTAACGGAATAAAAATTTATCAGTTAAGTGGTTCGAATTGGGCGTATAAAGCAAGTGTGCCTACTTCAACCGCACCACTATCGGTATGTATGGAAAACATGAATGGCGAATTGTGGATCGGAACAACTTCAACTGTAAGTATCAAATCAACAAATGGAGGAACTACATGGTCTAAAGCAAATGGAACTTATTCACCATCGGTTTGGTGGGATAAATATATTTTCTGCATGGCTTCAAACACAACAAGTCTGCTGATGGGAAATTACGGCGGTTTATTGTTAAGATCTACGAATAGCGGAGCATCGTGGAATACGGTGTATAATATCAGTGGCACGTCTTCGATTGGTATCAATGATATATATGTAATTAGTAGCAACGACATAATTGTGGGTTGTGATTCCGGGTTTATATATAGTAATAATGGTGGAATAAGTTTTTCAAAAAACAATTTAGGTTTTACTTATTCAGCCGGGGTTCTACAGGATCAGATAGCAAAAGTCACGGCAAGTACTAACTATCTTTTTGCAGCAACAAAAAATGGAAAAATTTACCGGAGAGCTAAAACAGGTGTATTTACAGATGTGAAAGATATTTCATCTTTGAATATTGAAAGCAAAGTATATCCGAATCCTTCAAATGATTACACAACCATTGAAGCAAATGATTTGATGTTTGATAAAAATTGCGAAGTAAAAATAACAGATGTATTAGGCCGCGAAATTTCAACAGCAGAAATGAAAAACGGAAAAGCTAACCTAAACGTAAATAATTTCGCAAAGGGAATTTATACCTATAGCGTTTACAATAACAATTCAGTGGTAAGTAAAGGTAAATTGGTGGTGAATTAGCATAGGCACTTCGGTTACTCTAAGTGACTCGTATAAAATAAAAAGCCGTTTCAATTGAAGCGGCTTTTTTATTGTTTGGTAGTTGAGCTTGTCGAAACTACTTAATAGTAAAGTTAATTGGTAAGTTAAAGAACACCGATACTGCGCGGCCGTTTTGTTTTCCGGCTTTCCATTTTGGCATTGATTTTACAACTCGCATTGCTTCTTTATCACAATCCGGACAACCGGCAACACCTTTTAAAATGTTCACATCACTTATCGAGCCATCTCCGCTAACAACGAATTTCAAAAAACATTTACCGCTGATGCCGGCTTCACGCGCCATAGCAGGGTACTGAATGTTTTTCTGAATGTACTTCATCATTTCCATTGCTCCTCCCGGAAACTCAGGCATCTCTTCAACCACTGTAAAAATTTCAGGCGCTGTAGCTTCACCAGGTCCTGTATCTTCAGTCGGCACAACCGGAAGATCTTTTTCACCTTCCTGATCTTTTGTTCCAACGTTAACGTCTTTCACATCTTCCTGTAATTTCTGAGGCTCTTCTTCAACGGCGTCATCTTTAATTACCGGCGGCACGAATTTTACCATCTCAACCAATGGTGGCGGTGGTGGCGGTGGCGGTGGTGGAATTTCATCTTCAGGTGGAGGTGGTGTTAAATCTACCACAATGTTGCTCATGTCAACCGATGAATCCACTTCTTTACCGGCATTATCAATAAACATTTTTAATCCGAAAAGGACAAAAGAAAATAAAATTACGCCGCCGATGATCATCGTCACCCGCTTGTTATAAGCTCTGCGTAATTCGTAGGCGCCGTAGTCCTGATTTCTGCCTGCAAAAACCAAGTCGTTACGCGCATCTAATGTAAGATCATTCCAATTCTGTAACATTTTAACCTCCTGTTTTAGTGTTAACCAAATCTAATTCCGATTTCATGATATCAGTGATAACATATTTTCCTACCAGATTTATATTTAATTCGTCAATAAGGTCAATTACATTTTTGTAAGTGGCTTTATCATCAGTTTTAATCAAGTAAGTAAAAGCTCTGTCTTTATCAACCTTAATCGTTTTTACCAAACGTTTATAAGTTGTGTCGGCCATTTGTTTTGCTTTTAATTTATCATCCAGCTTTTTAATTTCTTCCTGAATCCATTTGTTTTTATCCAACATGAATTTATGTAAGCTTTCCTGCGAAAAATTAAGTTCTTTTATTTCAGTAGCCGGTCCTTTTGCATCAGCTACAGCCCTGAATTCTTTTTCGTAATAAAAGATCTTGTCGTCTTTTGTTAAAAGAAAAGTAATACCATTCTTAACTTCAACTTTAGGATCATTCGGGTTAGGAGGCGCAGGGAAAGTTAACTCCATCGATTTTGGTTTACTGAACGTTGATGTTAATACGAAAAACGTTAACAATAAAAACGCTAAGTCAACCATGGGAGTCATATCAATCCTTGTGGACTGTTTCTTGGCCCTTTTTTTACCACCTTTACCGTGGTCGCCGCCACCTTCTGCTATTTCTGACATGTTATAATTTTTTTAATTAATATTTTTTGTTTTAAGGATGAGGATTCAAAACGGTTCCTCCGCCTTCTAACGTTGTAATTAAATTAAACTGATAAATTTTTAAATCAGTAAATGCTTTAATGGCATCTTTTGCAAAAATGTATTTTGTGCCGCCATCGCATTTAATTGCATAACGAGGTTTTTCAGCCTTAAAATCTGCTCCTGCAGCCTGTGCCTTTTCTTTTGCGTCGTTATAAGCTTTAACAGCTTCTGTTCCCGCGAAAGCAATCCAGTCTTTAAGCTGCGGATTTTTTAAGGTATCGTTAGGTACACCTTTCATTGGTTGAAAATTAGTGCGTTCTTTTTCGCCGGCATCAATATACCGTGCCAAATCTTTTAAATCCACTCCGAAGCTTGCTAATCCACTGAACTTTTTAATTTGTGCAGGTGTAAAAGCAACGCCATATTTCTGTCCCATCTTTTCGAGGGCAGCCATTTTAGCGGTTGGATTATTGATTCCGAAAAACACACGGCCCTTATCGTCGATGGTAACCATAATATGGTTATCGGGTAAAGTAATTTCACCGATAGAGGATGGTGGATCAACCACCACAGGCTCTGCCATACGGAAAGCAGCCGTCAACATGAAAAATGTAACCAATAGAAAAGCTAAATCTACCATGGGCGTCATGTCCAGTGCCGGTGCTCCTCCTTTTGATGGTTTCTTTGACATTTTATTAGTGTTTAATATTTAGATGAATACTTATTTAATTTTCCATAAAGCCCGCTAAAGATTCTTTTAAAGAATTTTAGAGATCCTGACCTAAGTCAGGATGACGGACGACCGGTTACTTACCGCTGGATTGGAATTCCTGGATTATTGAAAATCCGGCCTCATCCATCGCGTAAGTAATCTGGTCGATACGATTACTGAATAAATTGTAGAAAATAATAGCAAAAGCAGAAGTTAAAATCCCTACCAATGTATTTACAAGCGCCTCAGAAATACCGGTTGCAAGAGCAGCAGTATCAGGAGCGCCCGCGTTAGCTAAAGCCGCGAAAGCACGGATCATACCAACAACGGTTCCTATCAGACCCGCTAATGTTCCGATCGATGCCATGGTAGAAATAACCACCATGTTTTTTGATAACATTGGTAATTCAAGAGCAGTTGCTTCTTCTAAAGATTTTTGAATAGCGTGAACTTTAGCTTCTTTATCCATTGAAGCATCATTTTGTACGAATTGATATTTATTAATCCCTTCGTGAACAACGTTAGCCAAAGAACCCTTTTGCGCGTCGCAAGCTGCTTTCGCCCCGTCGAAATCATGATTAGCAATTAAGCTTTTGATATTAGCAACAAACTTATCGGTTTGGCCTTTGCCATTCGCTTTTTGAATTGTCATGAAACGCTCGATGGCAAAAGTGATTACCGTTAAAAAGAAACCGATGAGGATGGGCACAATGAAACCTCCCATGTACATAGTTCCTAAAATGTTGTGCGGGTGCCCTTCTGCATCAAAATTACTTGAGGCCCCTAAGATGCCTTTGTAAATACCAATACCGATACCGATACAAATTACAATCGCTAAAAACGATACGATTAATGGGAAACCTCCCGATGTTTTGTTCTTGCTCATAGATTTATGTATTATTAGTTATTATTTTTTGTGTTTTTAATGAATGCCAAACATAGTAAAAAGCTTTTAAAACAAAAAGTTTTTGCATGAATACTGTGTTAACAATCCAGGAACGCTTTTAAGACGCAAATATTACTTAAATCACACCTGAAAAGCACATTGTTTAATAAGTGGTATGTGTTTTGAAATAAGTGGTATTTTTGAACAAAATCTTATCCCGTATTTTACGGTATTCAAATGGATATTGAGCAGCTCAGAAATTATTGTATTGGGAAAAAAGGTGTTGAAGAATGTTTTCCTTTTAATGAGGAAACATTGGTGTTTAAGGTGATGGGAAAGATGTTCTTATTGGCTGATATTGAATCGAAACCTGTTGAATTTAATATGAAATGCGACCCCGAATTGGCTATCCAGCTCCGTGAAAATTATTCCTGTGTCAGGCCGGGTTTTCATATGAGCAAAACCCATTGGAATACAGTGGTTTGTGATGGAAGTGTACCGCGGCCCCTTCTTAAGGAATGGATCGACCATAGTTATTTAGAGGTGGTTAAAGGCCTTACTAAGAAGCTGAAACAGGAACTGGATGGCCTCTAAAATAATTTGCCAACTACTCCTTTTTTACTAAATTTGTATCCCTTTTTCCACGTAAGTGGTCCCTTTGGGAATAACAAAATGGGCAAAAAGCAGTACATAGTTAAATTTGCCGGTTTGCCTTTTGGAACTCACGAATTTGAGTTTAGTGTAAACGGGACGTTCTTTGAGCAGTTTATAGATAGTGAAATTACAGAGGCCGATTTGCGGGTCGTGATTGTTCTGGTTAAACAAAACAATGTCATGCAACTCGAATTTGATATTAGCGGTACAGTTAATTTAGATTGCGACCGATGTTTAATTGCTTACGATTTTCCGGTAGAAGCTTCAGAAAAACTTATGTTACGATTTGGTAATCCTGCTGAAAGCACCGATGAAATTATGGTGGTTAACGAAAGCGACGGACAGGCGGATATATCACACTATTTGTTTGAGTATGTAACTTTAGCTTTGCCATCACGAAGGGTGCCATGTGAAATAGATGAAGATTTTGAATGTGATTTGGAAACACTAAATAAATTAAGCGAAAATACTGTTCCGGAAGAAGAAAAAACAAATCCCATTTGGGACAAATTGAATAAATTAAAGATAAATAAAAATTAAAATAAGAAATCATGCCAAATCCTAAACGAAAATTATCGCGTTCACGCAGAGATTCACGCCGTGCTACATACAAAGCCCCGAGCATGACTATTGCTAAAGATACAACAACCGGCGAAGCCCATTTAATGCACCGCGCACATTGGTTCGAAGGTAAATTATATTACAAAGGAAAAGTTGTAATGGAAAAAGCTACAGCTTAAGCAGTATAAAAATCTATTAAAAAGCACGCTCAGAAATGAGGGTGCTTTTTTATTTATTATTCGTTATTTCGGATTTCGAGTTCGGATCAGAAATAATTAATCCGAGACCCTAAATAGCAAAAACTTTAAACAACCTCTTAATAACTTTAGAGGTTTATTGTTGTATTATTAAACCGAAATTTGTTTTTTTAGCCTTTCTTAAAACAACCGTTTTTCAATATGAAAATAGGCTTTGATATTATGGGTGGGGATTTTGCTCCAAAAAATTGTCTCGATGGGGCAATTATGGCAGCAAAAGAATTACCCGAATCTGCAATCCTGGTTTTAATTGGTGATGAGGTTGCAGCAAAAAAATATCTTACCGAAAAAAAAGCGAATCTAAAACGATTCGAATTTGTGCACACCACCGAAACACTTGAAATGGGCGCACATCCAACCAAAGCTTTAGCACAAAAACCAAACAGCAGTATCGCTATTGGTTTTAAATTATTAAAGGAAGATAAAATACAGTCCTTCTCCAGCGCAGGTAATACAGGAGCCATGTTGGTAGGTTCTATGTTTTCAGTAAAAGCAGTCCCCGGAGTTATCAGGCCAAGCATTCCAAATCCAATACCAAAAGAAAATGGTGGCTGGGGTTTAATATTGGATGTGGGGACTAATGCCGACTGTAAACCCGACGTATTATATCAGTTCGGTATTTTAGGCTCTATCCTGGCCCGCGAAGTTTATAAAATCGAAAACCCTAAAGTAGCATTATTAAATATTGGTGAAGAACCTGAAAAAGGAAACCTGATAGTACAGGCAGCACATAACCTGATGAAAGATTCGAAAGAATTTAATTTTGTAGGTAATGTTGAGGGACGTGATTTGTTTAATGATAAAGCCGACGTAATTGTTTGCGAAGGATTTGTTGGCAATGTTGTATTAAAAGCCTGCGAAGCATTTTATACCACTATGCGTAAACGTAAATTAACTGACGATTATTTCGGCAAATTCAATTACGAAATTTATGGGGGCACCCCTATTTTAGGTATTAACTCGAATGTGTTAATTGCACACGGAATTTCCAGTCCGACTGCATTTAAGAATATGTTGTTGTTGGCAAAAGATATTGTGGATGTTAATTTGAGCGAGAAAATAAAACTAGCATTTCAATAATGATCAGAGCGGCTATTACAGCAGTTGGCGGGTGTGTACCTGATTTCGTTTTAACCAATGATATTCTCTCTACCATGGTGGATACCAATGATGAGTGGATAATAACACGCACCGGAATAAAAGAGCGTCGCATTTTAAAAGGCGAAGGCAAAGGCTTATCTGACATGTGTGTTATTGCAACGGAAGAACTTTTAAAAAAGCGTGGCATTAAAGCAGAAGAACTCGACATGGTGATTGTAGGCACCATTACCGGCGATTATACTTTTCCCTCAACATCAAATGTGGTTTGTGATAAAATTGGAGCAAAAAATGCCTGGGGTTTTGATTTGTCCGCAGCATGCTCAGGATTTATTTACGCATTGGCAACAGGAGCTCAGTTTATTGAAACCGGTCGTCACAAAAAAATATTGGTGCTTGGGGGTGATAAAATGTCTTCTATAATTGATTATTCCGACCGCGCTACCTGCATTATTTTTGGCGATGGTGCCGGTGCTGTACTGTTGGAGCCAACGACCGAAGATTTGGGTGTGAAAGATTTTATTTTAAAAGCCGATGGTGCCGGAAGAAATTATTTATGCATGCACGCGGGAGGTTCTGTTATGCCTCCGACGCACGATACAGTTAATGCGCGAAAGCATTACGTGTATCAGGAAGGGCAAGCCGTATTTAAATTTGCTGTTAAGGGCATGGCAGATGTTAGCGCAGAAATTATTGAAAAAAATAAATTAAAAGCTGAAGATATTGCCTGGCTGGTTCCGCACCAGGCTAATAAACGTATTGTGGATGCTACAGCCGACCGGATGGGCCTTGGGCCGGAGAAGGTTATGATGAATATCGAGCGTTATGGTAATACAACAGCAGGTACTATTCCTTTGTTGTTGTGGGATTACGAAAAACAATTAAAGAAAGGTGATAATTTAATCATCTCCGCTTTTGGCGGTGGTTTTACATGGGGCTCTATTTGGCTGAAGTGGGCTTATAACAGTAAATAGTAAGCAGTTCGAAGTAGGCAGTAAATTTTTTTCTGGTAATTATACTTTTACCCCAAATAATAATACGTCATCCAATTGTTCCAAGCTACCTTTCCACTTATCAAAATTTTCTGAAAGTTTTTGTAATTGTTCTTCCGAACTTAAATGACCATTGGCCACTAAAAAATTAAGCAGGTTTTTGTATTTGTATTTTTTTCCTTTTTCACCTCCAAATTGGTCCGGGTATCCATCAGAAAACATGTAAATGCAATCACCTTTTTCTAAACTTAGTTCTTTATTGGTAAATGTTTTCTGCGATTCAGTATTTAATCCAATCGAGTGCTTATCACCTTTTATTTCCGTTATGATAGTATTACGGATGTGAATCAGATTCAAATTAGCGCCTGCAAAAAACAATTTGTTTGTGGTTTTATTAATGGTGCAAATACCTGCTTCCATGCCATCATTTATCTGTCCGGTTTTAACTTTGCTTTGCAATGTAAGCGGCAATTGCTGATTTAAATAATTTAAAGCATCAGCGGGTGTTTCAATTTTTTTATTGTTTAACGTCTGATTTAAAATAGTACTTCCAATAAAACTCATAAACGCTCCAGGCACACCATGTCCGGTACAATCGGCAACAACAACACCTACCAAATCATCAAAACCAATTTTATCACTTCCTTTTAATCCTTTTAACCAATAAAAATCCCCACTAACTATATCGCGTGGACGGTAAAACAGAAAACTACTTGGCAATAAATTTTTTATCTCCTCAGCATCCGGTAAAATACCTTGTTGTATCCGCGACGCATACATAATGCTATCGGTAATTTCACGGTTCTTATGTTCAATTACATTTTTTTGCTGTTGGATTTCGTTGTGACTTTGCGCCAATTGCGAATTAATTCTTTTTCTGATGTTACTATTTCTAACTGAAATTATCAGAAATACAACTAAAACGATACCGCCACCTAGTCCGACATAAATCGTGAGCTTTTGATTTTTTATTTGTTCAGCTGTTAACTGGTCCTTTGCTTCCTGAATCTGCTTCTGTTGTTTCTGTTTATTGGCGAACCTGTAATTCAATTCCTGTTCGGTTAATTTTTTAGTGGTTTCCACATTACGTAAACTGTCTTTAAACTTATTATAAAGTTTATAAGCTTCATGCGCTTCTTTGTACTTACCAAGTTCTTCATAGCAACGGTACAATCCTGTATAATTGTAAATTAATTCCTCCGTGAATCCAAGTCGCAATGCTATGCTCGTAGCTTTGATAAAATAGACCAGGGCCTCCTGATATTCTTTCTTGGCAAGGTAAATATCCCCAATGGTACCGTAGGCGATCTCAATATCTAATGAATCTCTTACTTGTTCAAAGTAAGTGATTGATTCAAATTGTTTTTCAAGCGCTTCATCATAACGGCCCATTTCCAAATAAACATTTCCAATGTTACCAATCATCCCGCCATAATGGGTCTTATCACTCTTATCGATTAAAGTTAAATTGAGATTATAATAGTAAAGGGCAGAATCGTATTTTTCCGCTATCTGATAATTATTTCCGAAGGCGGTATACAGTACATTCCTTGAGGCAGGTGGTATTTTATTAATAATCTTGCCAGCCTGATTTAAATAACTGAGCGCAATAGTAATGTTAAAATCACGGTAGATGTCAGACAAAGCCACATAACACTGAAAAGCATTAAGGTAATTATTGTCTTTTTCTGAAAAATTGATGGCCTCCCTTAATACTTCAGCAGCTTCATTTAATTTTCCCCGTAAACCCAACATTCTTCCCTTCACTAGATACATCACCGCGAGACTTTTATTTTGTTTAAATTTAATGGCGTATGGAATGTATTTTTCACAGTAATACATCGCTGAATCGTAAAGTGAAACGTCGTGATAATAACTGATTAGTAAAAAAGCGGCATCAAGCTCATTTTTTGGGTCATTATTTTTGGCAAAATAAGAAAGCGCTTTCCGGCTTTCGGTTAACATTAAATTTAGGTCGTCAGTGAATTTGGCATATTGCGCTTTTTGAAGTCCAACCAGGCTGGTTAATTGAACGTCATGATGCGCCTTTGCAATGGCGTCACATATTTGAAGATATTTTAATGAAGAATCGGCTTTTGATTGGTTGGTATGCTTGTAAAAAAGAGTACTGTTTTTCCTGAATTCGTCTCGATAATTGTCTTTCTGGGCACTAACTATTGTTGTTAGTAAGACAAGCCAAATGCCGAAAATAACCTTTAAACGCTCAAAAATCATCGACCTAAAATTAGCAATAAAATATAATGTTTATCATGTTTTCAGCCATCTTTTATGACACTATTATGACAAAAAAAGATAAGAATTAGCGATATTTGTCTTCTCTTGAGCAATTTTAAAGTCATATCCTTCAGTCACCAGCATTTCTCTCTCGAAAAACTGGCTCTTTTGCATGTAAGTGAAGATGCACAAAGTTCTTTTTTAGGAGCACTTAAAATTAATTTTGGCTTTGATGAATTGATGTTGCTTAGTACTTGTAACCGCGTTGAATTTTTTGTATGCACCGAAGCGGAAATAAATAAAACTACAGTCAGTAAATTATTAAGCTTCATAAATTCACATATTGACGAATCAACTTTGGATTTACTTTCAAACGGTGTTGAAATATTTGAGGGGGAAAAGGCAGTAAAACATGTTTTTGAAGTGGCTTCATCATTAAAGTCATTAGTGGTTGGCGAGCGTGAAATAATTACACAAGTGCGCAAGGCTTATGAGTTTTGTAATACACTCGGACTAACAGGAGATTTTATAAGAATGGTAGTTAAACATACTATTGAAACTGCGAAGGATGTTTTTACCAATACTGAAATAGCTAAAAATCCGGTTTCGGTTGTTTCACTGGCATATCGTCAATTACGTGATTTAGGCATTAAAAACGAAGCACGTATTGTAATGATTGGTTCGGGCGAAACGAATACCACTATGGCTAATTATTTACAAAAACATAAATACGCCAACTTTACCGTTTTTAACCGCACATTTGCCAATGCTGAAAAACTCGCTTTAAAAATCGGGGCTAAATTTTATGGCTTGGAAGAATTAAATAATTTTTCCAATGGATTCGATGTATTGATTACCTGTACGGGTTCAACTGGAGCAATTGTCAATACAAAAAATTACGCCCAACTGTTAAATGGCGATAAAAATAAAAAAGTGATTATTGATTTGGCATTACCGGCCGACGTAGAGAAAGAGGTTTTGGAAAATAACAACATTCACTACATAAATATCAGCTCACTTAAAGAACAAGCTGCAAAAAATCTTTCACTTCGTCATAGCGAGGTTAGTAAATGTTCGGCTATCATTAATTCTAAGCTGGAAGAATTCAAATCACTTTACAACGAACGTAAAATAGAATTGGCTTTTGGTGAAATACCAAAACAGGTAAAAGCAATAAAAGATTTGGCAGTCAACGAGGTGTTTTTAAAAGAAATAAATTCGCTCGACGATAAAGGTAAAGCCGTATTGGATAAAGTTTTAAGTTACGTTGAAAAAAAATACAATGCTGTAGCCATGAAAACTGCAAAAGATGTTTTGTTGAATAAGGAGCAGGAATGAAAATCATAATCGGCACCCGGGGAAGCGATCTGGCGATTTGGCAGGCTAATTACACCAAAAATTTATTGGAAAAAAAAGGCTGTGAAGTGGAAATAAAAGTCATTTCTACTTCGGGCGACCGCACACAGGAATGGAATACCGGTTTTGATAAACTGGAAGGAAAGGGTTTTTTTACCAAAGAGTTGGAGGAAGAATTATTAGCGGGGACAATTGATTTAGCTGTACACTCGCATAAAGATTTACCTACTGTTAGCCCTGATGGTTTAATAATTGCCGGAGTATCAGAACGTGAAGACCCTTCCGAATTATTGTTAATCAGAAAAGAATCAGTTGATGAAAGCAAAAAATTTTCTTTGAAAGAAAATGCAATGGTGGGCACTTCTTCTGCACGCAGAAAATCGCAGTTACTTGCTTTCAGGCCCGATATTGAATTAAAGGATTTGCGCGGTAATGTGCCAACAAGAATAAAAAAATTAAAGGAAAAACAATACGACGCGATTTTGATAGCCGCCGCCGGTGTAGCAAGATTGAATTTGGAGCTGGATGAATTTCATACTAAAAAATTATTGCCTAACGAATTAGTCCCGGCACCTGCACAAGGAGTATTAGCCTGGCAGATAAAAGAAACGAATAACAAATT
>JAHEYE010000150.1 GCA_023251695.1 Sphingobacteriaceae bacterium
GTTTTTTAGTGGCTTCAATAGCTGCTTCGCCGCTTGTAACCGAATCAACGACCTGATGTCCCATTAATTCCAGATGTTTTTGGTTTATCATCGCCAAAACAAAATCATCCTCAACTATTAAAATTTTTTTCAACTGTCTGCAAGTTTAAAGTTTAATTTAAAATCTACTCCCTCTATATTTTTATTATTATTGGATTCAAAAGTCATATTTCCCTTCAGTTGTTTCGAAAAGGCTTCAATAAGATTCATACCAAGAGAATCCTTAGGCTGACTTCCGGCGGCATCAAAACCGCAGCCGTCATCCTTATAACGGAAAATAAATTCATTTTTTGATTTAGTTACAGAAATATAAATATTCCCTTTGTTTTTCTTTTTGAAAGCATGTTTGTAAGAATTTGTTGCCAATTCATTGAGGAGGAGTGAAAAAGGCAGGGCCTCCTTCATTGGCAATTCAATATGGTCGATTTGGGTATGAATACTAATATTCTTTTTATCATTAGTAAATGATAATTTGATATAATGGATTAATTCATCTACATAAGAACGTATTTCTATACTATCTAAGTTTTTGTTCTCATAAAATTTCTCATGTAGTAATGCAATCGATTTAATACGGTTTCTGGACTCCTTTAACACGCTGGAAGCTTTCTCATCGTGAATGTAATAGTTTTGTAATTCAAGCAGGCCTGATATAACAGCAAGATTGTTCTTTACCCGGTGATGTATTTCAGATAAAAGTGTGTCTTTTTCTTTTAATGTTTCGCTTAATTTTTTAGATGTCCTGGTCTTTTCATCAATTTCTACTTGCATTTGACTGTGTTGGTATTTCAGAATCGTATTGGCCTTTGTAAGGAGTGAAATGTAAAGTGAATTGTTGTTAGCGAAATAAATGATAAGGAAAAAACTAAGTGTTAAGCTGAAAATAAAATTCATAAAATAAAGAAGTTCATGAATTTTATCTGATAAGGGCATAACTGGTAGAAGTGTGAATTTATCGATAATATAAATAGTAAGAAAATTAAGTGAATAGGCAGATATTGAAAGTGTTATTTTTAATTTTTGGGTAAAATCAAAAAGCAGGTAAGTGATAAGGGGGGCTGTAAAGAGGAACAAATGTATTCCGGAGGAAAAGCCCAGCACAATCGAAAAATAAGCAACGGCGAAATTGGTGTTAAAAACAATAACAGCCTTAGAAAAAGTAAATCTGGAAACTCTATTGAGCCAAGCAGCCAAAAGAAACAAGAGAATGATACCGGACATAACAAGTGCCTGAGCTTGTAATTGGCTATAATAAAAAATGCAGACGTATGGAATGCAAAGCAGAGAGGTAAAAATGCAAAACCGGGTAATGGCCCTTATGCGTGACTGCTGATTTTCTATTAAAATGAATGGTTTCATTTAAATTACCAGTAAAAGCCATTCTTTTTTATGGCTTTGGTAGCAAGTACTATATAATAAATATCAATTACCATGTAAACAACCACCATGGTTGGGATCCATAAATTATCTTTCCAGTGAATGGTACACATAATGCCGCAAAAAAGTGAGCCCAACATGCGGCCCCAAGCTGCCAAATAACTGATTCCCTTTTCATCCGGATTATTAAGAAACATAATTAAACAGGAAACGGAGATTAAAAGTTGAATGGCATAAGCCGAGTTTGCGCCAATATGCGTTGTTTCGTAAATGAAACCATCGGTAAAGAAGTAAAGCACCGCGAGCCAGCCAATGATAGAATAGGTAAATAAAAATTTGAAATGAGGTTTGATTTTATCATTCACTTGTTTGCTTCCATATTTGTAAATTCCCCAAACAATTATGCAATCCAGAACAAACCAACCCCAATAACCAATTTGAATCAAAAAGCCCATGTCTTGCTTGAAGATAAAGCCCCATAAAAATTCCCAGGCAATATTAGCACCAACTACGCCCGCTGAAATTCCGACAAATTTGTATTTAAAAAGACTCCGGATAACGAATACATAACACATTAACCAAAAGAAAGCCCCAACTCCGAACAAACTAAGTTCGAGAGTGGTGTAAGTTTCTAAATTTAACCAGTTTTGCATGCCCTTAAAGTATTAAAATATTCTTTTAAAAAAAACTATAACATCTTGTATTAATTCAAAAAACAATGGGAATCTTTGATTCCAGACCAGTCCTTTTTTGTATCTTCTGAAATCTAACCATCTGAAAAGGCTTAACCAAAAAGGTTCGTGCAAATTCCAGACCTTACATTTGCGACTCCAAATTCCTGAACTGTCGATGATGTTATTCACGGCACGTCTAGCAGCTTCATTCGCACCTTCCATGGTTGCCAAATCAGTATAAGTTTTTACGTAGTCGCTGGCTAGGAAGAGATTTGGCACCCGGGTATAAGAATAGGGCCGTAAATTCCATGAATTAACTGTATTTACCAATAAAGGTTCTTTATTTTTCTTTGGGATTTCAAATTCAATATCGGCATCCAGATACCAATCATGTAAATGTGAATCTTCTAGCACTACTTTTCCTTCAACGTTCAGGCTCTTTTTGAGCTGGGCCCAAATTTCATCTATAATTTCTTTCTTGATACAATCTTTTGCAGATTTATTATAAAGGATACCCGGGGTATCCCAATCAGAAATGTCTACAGAAAGCACACCTTTTATTTTTCCATCACCGTATTTGCTCAGATCGGTATCAAGCCAGAATTGCTTTTGTGAAATAGAAGTTAATGCCCACGGCGTATCAATGTAAATGGTGTGGCCTTTACAAATATCAACGTTCTCTGTCAAATAAAACTGACAACCATTCATCCACGAAACAGAATCACTTAAAGTAATAATACTTTGAAGGGTAGGATCAATGGTCAATAAGTCTTTGTCAATTTTTTTAGCCATAACTTCTACGGGCATGGCGGCCAAATAAAAATCAGCTTTTACTTCATTGTCGGCATTATTGATTGTGACGGTAGCACTGCTAATGTTTTTTTTAGTGCAATTAAATTTTTTAAGTGGTGCATTAAAGTAAAACTTCACTCCTTCTTTTTTAAGATGTTCCATCCAAGGGTCAATCCATGCTTCATTGGTTGGTGCATTCAAAATGCGGTCGCTGCTAATTCCCGGTCGTGCAATATCAAAAATCAGTTGGATAAAAATATCGCCACCTGTTTTGGTACTGGCTTTTTCGGCCCGTGCTGCAACAAGTGTTCGTGTTAAACCTTTAACAAAAATGGTTTGATAGGCCACCGAATGGCTATCTGCATCCATGAATTCCCACCAAGATATCCGTTCGTATTCATTTTTCCTCCGTTCACGGCAGCTGGTCATCAATTGCCAGACTTTCAATGCAAAATCTTCTTTGTCCTGAGTCGTCAATCCGAGACCGGAATCAAGACCTCTGTCGAAAATAAGTTTTAGATCTTTTAATGAGCGTGGAAAGCGGGCAGGTAAAATCAACGATCCTTTATCAAATCTGGCTAAGCGTATTCTTTCTGTTTCAACAAGATTATCGGCAATAGTTCCTCTTTTGTAGGGAATATCTCCCATTGTAGCCACCACATGTTTATAAAAACGAGGGAAGAATCTGAACCCATGCTCTCCCGGCAAATCCTTTCTTCCATCCTTACCGGAGCCTGGTACGCCAACGCTGCGCGCTTTACCGCCAGGTACTGCAGTAGCTTCATATACTTCTACATCAAATTTCCTTTTGATTAATTCGTGGGCGGCGCTCAGGCCTGCTACCCCTCCGCCAAAAATTGCAACTTTCATAAATAGAATTTCTTACTTAAGAATAATGATTTAAAAGTGTTAAAGATAAGAAAGCCTTTAACTTATGAATAGTAAAAATCATACAAAAACACGAAATTTCTTACATGAGGGACCGCCCCTAGACTAAATCAATAATCAAATTCCCTTAGTCATTTTCAAGTGAAATCAAAACCTACAATGAGGTTGAGTATGTATTCGGTAAAGGCATTGCAAAGATTCAAGATAGCCTTTTTAACCGGTTAGGATTTGTTTCTTTTTATTTTATTCTTTAGCAATTAATGCTTTTGAATAATGATTTTCTTGGTGCTAAAACCTGAATCTGTTTTTATTTTAATAAAATAAGCACCTTCTGCCTGAGCCGACAAATCAAGTGCCAATGTATTTTCGTTTTGCGGTTTAAGGTTCAGAATTTGAGAACCAATAACATTTACAACCTGTATTTCTTTAATTCTTTCTCCTGCCTTAATGGTGATTTCGCCATTTGAAGGGTTAGGAAAAACTTCAATGTTAACACTACCTGAGTTTTCTTTAATGCTTAATGGATTACTTAAATTAATATTATCAATATAAAAATTATTACCAAAATCGCTGGTAGAATTAAAAGATAGCATTATTTCAGGCTGCCCTGCGTAGGTACTTAAAGGAACAGATTCTTTTTTCCATTGACTTGCACTTGGCGTAAACGCAGTAGTTACATTTGGAGCCGTAGTAAAAGTAGTGCCGGCTTTGTTGTAAATAGAGGTCCACGATGCACCACAATCGGTTGAAATCATTACTTCTAACTTGTCAACACTTGTATTATCATAACGCGCGTAAGCCACATCAAATTGCAACACCACTCCTGAAACTGCTGAACTAAAATCTATTCTGGGAGTAATAAAATAATCAATTTGCCCTGCGATATTCATACTGCCTGTATAGTTATCCATTTTTAAACAACCCAGTCCTGTTCCGAATCCGCCAACGCTTGCACTGCGACTCATAAAACAATATTTATTAAAGCCAATATAAGTACAACCTGAAGGCGGAAATCCGGCCACAGTGAAGTTTTCGGTGTAAGGATAAGCAACTAAAGGACTGATGCTCCTGAATGAACCATCTTTTTTATCGTTCAATGTATTAAGATCAGCAGTTCCATTAGGATTTGAAGTATAGGCAATAATCTTATGCGAGCCTGTAGCTACAGCAGAGGCAGGTAAACCAACATTTACTGTAGCGTTTGTTGCTAAACTTCCTGTCCAGGTAAAACTGGTTACCGGTCCGCCATCAATGGTGTATTTAATTTCAACTGAAGTTAAAGTTACTGAGCCTTTATTCTGTAAAGTTACAGCAGGGGAAACCGAACCAATACAATGGGTAAATTTTGTAGAATAAAACTTAGGTTCAAAATTCTCAATGGTGGGCGATGTAATTGCTAAAAGGGAAGCATCAACTGTTGCCGGCAACGGATCGATACGCATAACCGTATTTTGTGTATTATTTACAAACCATATCTTGCCATCGTTTCCAATCTTAACACCCATTATTCCCGGTGTTCCGGTTACAATCGTTCCCATTAAAGTAGGGGTTGCCGCAGCCGTATTGTAAATTCTTATATCACCTGTGTTATAATCACTCACAATTAAACGGTCGTTATAATAATCAATACCACAAGGCTGTAAACTGGAAGCATAGGTGGCAACTACTTGTTGAGTAACACCTGTAACTCCATAATATCCCGCTAAAGGTTCATTGGCAGTTGCAGGCGGACTAAGAGTAGAAGTAACAGCTCCTGATTTTGAAGCAATGCGGATAACGCGTTTATTTCCTCCATCTACAATGTAAAGCCACTTTGTTGTTTTATCCATTACCATATGACTCGGAATTCCCGGTGTGCGGAGAACAGTGACACCTGTGTAACGGTAAATTTTTCCGGCCGAATGGTTATCGTAACCCGGACTATGATCAGCAACAAAATCGTACTTCACAATATTTCCGTTCCATCCGTCGAATACCCAATAAATTTTTGCTGAATCGTGGGCAATACCCATGGCATTTGGACTTTGATGTAGCATATCTAAATGACTGCCTAAAGGATAACCGCTTACCCAATTGTTCTGGAATATGCGCGCAAAAATATTTGTGTCGGCTGTCCAAAGTGCAGGGCCCATGAAAGTTGAAGTGCCTCCCGCTGTGCTTTGAATTTCGCTTATATTCCCAAACTCGCCGTTATCTCCAAAAGCAAATGCCGGTGGAAAACGCATGAAGTGTGAGGTGTGCGAATCTTTTCTGTATTGTGAGGTTTGGTTGGTTTGACCCGCATTGTAAAAAATAACATTGGTACCACCTGTCGTAGTACCATAATTAACAACCCACAACTCATTTGAGTTTTGCTTAAAATCAAGATCCTTTGGCTGATTTAAATTATTAGCTGAAGTTCCGATAGTCGTATAAACCAGCGGATCTGTTAAATATTTATCAATGAATGTTTGTCCTGATGAATTTAGTGTAACACACAACGAACAAATGGCAAACAGGGTGTAGATATTTTTCATTTTAGTTTTTTTAAAGAATGATAAACTAGTGTAATTCAATAAAGAATGAAAATACAAAAAAAACAACAAACATTTCATCATAATACTGAAAAAAGTTCCCGTTTTACTGTATTCCTAAATTTGATTTAGGTCTATTTGGTTATACCGGCGGCATAAGGATTAACTGAAACTTCTGTTTTTATTCCTTGTATAACTTGTAGTGTGTTTATATCAATAACAGTTATATAACCGTTTTTACCTGCACAAACGGATTCGTGATGAGCCGCAGTTCCGTCAGTTGAAATATTTTGATTAGCAACATAAAGTTTTTTTGTTGTTTCATCCAGTGCCAGCCCTCTTGAATCAGGCCCAGCATAAAGACTTGAAATAAAGGAATTGGTTTGATAATTGATAATGTAAACAGCACTTTTTTTAGTGGACCCTGTACCTTCACAACTTACAAATAAGTAGGGCGTGGTTTTTGAAACAACGATTTGCGAAGCGGTTGTCCCTATGGGAATGGTTGCCAATAAACTATCATTGGAGGTTTGTAATATCCGGAGTTCAGAAGATTTTCTGCAGACCACAAAATATTTTGTTCCATCATCACTTAATGCGATCGAATATGGATCTAAATTCGAATTATAATCCACCGGGACACCTGTTTCCATCGATATTTCTGAGATGACGGGTGTAAGGGTATTCGTGATATTTATTTTATAGATATAATTGCCAAATTCGGGCGCAACGTACAAAATATCATCCGTCGCATTAATGCAAATATCATTCGGGTCTTTCAATCCCGACTGGTAATCTGTGATCAGCTGCATGGTTTCAAGATCAACATAAGCTATTTTTCCATTGAATTGTATATCGCCTGCAAATGCTTTTTTCGAATCGGCCGATATGCTCAAAGAAGTCCAGATTCCCGGACCGATCGTAATTGATCCCTCACAAACATTATCAGCCGTACGGAATTTTTGAATAATTGTTCCTGTTTTAAAGAGCACGTACCAATATTTATTATCGGGAGATACTTTTACAACGGAAGGCGATTCTATAGTGCCCGGTAAAACTCCAACGTCAATATAACGGATAGCTAAACCTGATTTTGAATCCATAACCGTTACCACATCACATCCACTGTTAGTAATGTACAGTTTTGTTTTACTTTGGTTATCTGAAAAACTTATATAGCCCTGGTTGTTTGATGCACCGGCGAGAATCCAATCGTACAAAATTTTTACTTCTTCTTTCGAAAGCTGATTGTTACCATAAGGCATTTTTGGATTAAGCTGAATGGTCCCGAATTCATCATAAGAGTTTGTATAGTACATCAAAGTACTGAAATCTGTACGGAAGGGAATTACAACAGCGCCTGACCTTGCGCCTTCAAAAAGTTTATTCCATGTTTCAAGCGACAAGCCGCCTGCTGCGTCTTTGCTTTTATCATTATGGCAACCTGCTGTTGCACATTTCCGTACAACAATTTCGGCAACGTTTTGTGGGTAACCTGTATTCCTGTAATCAATCTTCCCTATATCTTTAGTACAGCCTAATAATATAAAGAGCAAGCAGAAAAAAATAAAAAAGAAAGATAGCGGCCTGTTTTTATGAATTTCCATTAAATGAAGATACGGAATTTTTCAATTTCCCGCATAATTCATTAATAGTTTTTTTCTTTTGGTATAGATGCTAAGTTTTTAGCTTTTTCAGGATCCGCTGAAAATACTTTTCATTGGGCATTAAACTTTGCTGAATCCGTTTTGCATATTGGATGCTATCAATGATTTCTTTTTGTTTTTCATCAACTAGTTTTTTCTGGAGTTCTATCTCTTTCTTTTGTTTTTGAGTTATCCTGAAACGGTTGAACATGAAGCCACCAAATACCAAAGTAAGTATTAGCCCTCCGTATAAAAAGTAACGCTGCTTCTCTTCTTGTTTTGATTCTAAGGCGCGTATTTTTTTTTCCTCAACAGTTTTCAAACTGTCTGCTACAGCTTTTTT
>JAHEYE010000151.1 GCA_023251695.1 Sphingobacteriaceae bacterium
GCGCTGCCCATCCACCATATCAACTAAACCGCAAAGTTTGTAATTGTCCTGAATGAATTTATTAGCCCACTGAAAAACATATTGATCGGTATTGGGCTGAACAAATAAGGAGATCTGATGATTGAAGAAAATAAAATATTTCGGCTTGGCTTTTTCTACATCCGCCACAAACTCCCGCTGCCATACTTTGTGTTGCGGCACATTATCAACAATGGCGGCAAAGTAAGCATGACGCGAAGGACATTTCTTTTTGGTATAAAAATAAATTTGCGGTTCAGAACCCATCACAACAATCTGGTCTTCAGGTTTTGCAACACGGTTAATGTAGTTACCAATTTCCATAGCTTCAGGGAATGGATTATTACCGTAAACAGAACGCACAATTTGTTCGTAGTTGGGATGGAAATAGTAATTTTTTAATTTATCCGTATGGAAGAAAATCAAAACACCAAACAAACCAAGATAAATGTATTTTAAATTCGGTGATTTGAGATTCATGCGCTCACTTAAAATATTCACGATACTGAAGTAAGTTAGGCCGGCTAAAATAGATAGTCCCGGCAAAATCTGTATCCAATAGTGTCCGTAAAAATAATAACCGGGAAAAATGGTTGCACATGAAAAGGCAATGAGAACAAAGGCAAATACTTTTGTTTTCATTTCAACCGCTTTTGCAAATAAACAGGCAACAAGCGCTAAAAAAGAATGGCGCCAGAATAAATGATAATCATTGGTAACTGCCTGATAAGTATAATCAAGATATTGTTTACCCTGTTCCCACTTAATTTTACCAACGTAATTCTTCGGAATTTCAAAAGTCCAGAAAAGCATATCGTTAAATGCGCCTTTCATGTAAATGACAAAAAAAGTGAAACCCACAACGGCTGTAGCGCCTCCGCCATAAATGAAAGCTGTTTTAAATACTTGCTTAAAATCTTTTTTTCCTTTTGTGAAAAAGAAATCGGTAAGAATGGCAATACCACCGGTAGCCACAAAAAAGATACCGCTGGTTTTTACCATGAATGCCGCACCAAGACTCAGACCCATGAGCAAATAAAACTTCCAGTCGGAATTTATCCGGGCAATGGAATAAAATAAAAACCCAAGACTCGAGAAAAAGATAACTGCATGTTCACCTTGTACGGTATAACCGCTTAAAGTTGGTGTCATCGAAACAAAAACAAAGGTTGCAGCCGATACTACACCCGCAAATGCAGAAAACAAATTGCGCGAAGTGAAATAGATGAATATCATAGTCAATACATTCACGTACATAAATCCTTTGTGCATGCCCTCTACTGTATCGCCGAAAAAATTAACGATGAAGGCAAAAAAGTAAAACATGCCCGGGAATTTCTGTTCGTAAAAATCTTTGTAAGGAATTTTTCCTTCGAGTAATAATTTCCCATAATAGGAGTAGGCGCCCTCATCCCGTTCGAACGGAATGCCAAAAAATTTAGAACGGATACTAATCGTGATGAAAACCAGGATAAGTAAGATACCCAATCCGATTTTATCTTCGGCTGATAAATTTTTAAATTTCGTAACAAAATCAAATTTACCCACGGGTTGATTTGATTTTTCAATCTTTTCTTTTGAAACAGTCTTGCTCATTAATTCTGTTTTTGTGAATTAGCTTTTATGTATGAATAAGTTTCGGTAATACCTTTTGCAATGGGCGTGAATTTGAAGTAAGGAATCGCTTTTTTAATTTTAGAATTATCAAGATCAATAGCGGAATTGTCACTTAAACGGCTTTCGGTCTTTACCACTTCAAATTTTTCAGTCACCGTGTTTTTAATGATATCCACAATCTGATTAATAGTTAGACTATCGTCAGAAGAAATATTAAAAGTAGAGGAAACTGAAATATCTGAGGTAACCGACTGACTTAACAAACCTGCTACATCCTTTACATAAATATAATTCCGCAGTGTTTCACCATTACCGTAAACAGTTATTTTTCCTTCCGTAATTATTTTTTCAAGTAAAGTATTAATCAATCCTAATCCCTTGGAAGTGTTTTGTCCTTCGCCGTAAACATTCGAAACCCTGTACACATCGAAATTGATATTGTAACGCGTTTTGAAATACAATAAAAAATTCTCTATACTTAATTTAATAATCCCATAAGGTGAGAAGGGATTTTTGTCGGAGGTTTCGCTTACTTTTTGTTTGGTGGTGCCATAAATAGTTCCTGCGCTGGATAGAAAAGCGATCTTCTTGACTTTAAGTTTAGCAACTGTATCCGCGAAATTTATAAATGGAATTAGATTTTTTTCAATATCCATTAATGGATTTTCCCAGCTCGTTACCGGTATGGTTGCCGATGCGAGAAAATAAACGATATCAATATCAGCAAAATCAGAAGCGATTTGCTTAACATTAGTCAGGTCATTCTTTTTGTAAACAATGTTTTTGTCGAATGTCGTATTATCTGAAATATCGAAGGCAAAAACTTTAACACCGGGAAGTGCAGCCAGACGCATAACGAGGTGCCGCCCGATAAATCCATTGGCGCCTATTACAGCTACGTTCATAAATTAATGGTCCTTTCAATCACAGTGTAAGGTCTGTTCCGCACCTCGTCGTAAATACGAACGATGTACTCGCCGATTATGCCCAGACAAATTAAAATGAGTGAACTGAAAAAAGAAATGATGATGGTAAGGGTTGCAAAACCTTTTACATCGATATCACCATTTAAGCGGTGATAAACTACATTTAGCGAATAAACGCAAGCGAAAATAAAACCAACTGTACCTAACATTGTTATTAAACGGATAGGGGCGGTTGAAAATGAGAAAATGCCGTCTAATGCAATCTTCATTAATTTTTTTAATGTGTAACCCGATTGTCCGTCCAACCGCGCGTGGCGTTCGTATTCAACCCCGATTTGTTTGAAACCAACCCATGCACGTATGCCACGTAAAAATGGATTTTGTTCCTGTAACTTAAGCATGTTTTGCACTACCTGCTTTTTCATTACGCAAAAATCACCGCTGTCGATAGGAATGTAAATATCACTCATCGCTTTAAGGATGCGGTAAAAACTCACGTAGAAAAAACGTTTTACAAAAGATTCCTTACGTTTTTTACGCACGCCGTAAGCCACTTCATAGCCCTCATCTAAATATTTAAAAAATTCGGGAAGCAATGAAGGCGGATCTTGTAGATCATCATCAATAATGGCAATGTAATCGCCCGTACAATGACTCAAAGCTGTTTTCACTGCTATCTGGTGACCGAAATTTTTAGAAAGCTTAATGCCTTTTATATAATTGTAGGTTTTTGAAAATTCTTCTATTCTCTCGAAACTTTTATCCTTACTGCCATCATCTACCAAAACTAATTCCAGATCCCAAGCGGATAATTTACGTTGTGCGTCAATAGCCTCCAGTAATTTGTTCATGAAAGCTGCTGAATTGTAAATGGGAACCAGTATGGATATCTTATTGCTCATTAAATTATTTCAAAACGTATTTGTATAAAATTTTCTTGGCTTCGGTTAAAGCAAAAGCCTTAAACAAGCCTATTTTACTACTTAGCCAAGATAGCTGATATTCTTTATTTAAATAAATTTTATTGATAAATTTTGCAACATCCTCGCGTTGTTTTTTAACCACATTAACACTAGCCGAGCTTTTTGAAACCCTGAATGCACTCACCACATCAGGCAGCGCATGGTAATTTCCGTGAAGTAATATTTTATACCACAAATCCAGATCGAGCACATAAAAAATATCCGAATTAAAGTTTCCTGTTTTGGTAAGGATACTCTTTCTGAACATCACCGCTGCGCCTTCGCCAATAATATTTCCGCCGGAGCGGGCATTTTTATTAATGGCTGCAAATCCACTCACTTCGCATTCTGATTTCGAAAACCCACGGTTGAACAAAATTTTCCCTGTTTCGTCAATAATATTTCTTCTGCCGCCAACCATCGCAATACTTGCATTCGTATCGGCTTCCATTATTTTCATTTGTTTTTCGAGGCAGCCGGGATAAATAAAATCATCGGCAGGCAATATTTTTATGTATTTTCCGGTGGCATATTCCATCGCCTTATTCCAATTCGGAATCATACCAATATTGGTATCGTTAACAAATAATTTTATGCGGGAGTCGCTATACGATTTTACTAAAGAAATGGTGTTATCGGTCGATTGATTATCTACCACAACAATTTCAAAATCCGTAAAACTTTGACTGAGTACAGAATCGATGGCTTCCTTAATAAATTCTGCTCCGTTATAAACCGGAATGCAAACGCTTAATTTAGGGCCACTCATTTCGTTTAAATGGTTAATTCACTGATTATTAGACTGGTATATACTGTTTTCAGTAATCTAACACAAATATATATATTTGAAATAGATAAAACTACTAATCAAATGGCTTAATTTTTGATTGGTAAAAGGCCTATGATTTCTGAAATTAAAGAATCCAAAATAAAAGGTTGCAAGCAAATTGTATTAAATCAATTTACCGATAAACGCGGCACCTTCATTAAAACTTTTCATGAAGAAATTTTTGAAGGCGCAGGCATAAAAATGCATCTGGCCGAAGAGTATTTTACATCATCGGTAAAAAATGTTTTCAGAGGAATGCATTTTCAAACCCCGCCTGCTGATCACGAAAAAATTGTGTATTGTAATATCGGAATCATTACCGATTTTATTGTGGATTTGAGAATAGGTTCACCAACGTACGGAGAATATGATGCATTTGAACTTGATGGTGAAAAACCAAGTCTGGTTTACATTCCGAAAGGATTGGCGCACGGTTTTTTTGTGCATTCGCCATTGGCTGTGATGCAATACAAGGTGTCAACAGTTTATGATTTGAAATGCGATACAGGTTTATTGTATTCTTCATTTGATTTCGCAAAAGATATTAGAAACGCGATTGTTTCCGATAGGGATTTAGGTTTTCCTTCTTTCGATAATTTTAAAAGTCCTTTTAAATTTTAAGTATGAGGATTTTAGTTACAGGCGCAACAGGCGGTTTGGGCCGATTGATAATTAATAAATTATTAAATCAGGGTGTAGAAGTAATCGCAACTTCGCATGATCCGCATGAGGTACCGAATTGTGATTTTTTCAACAAAGTAAAATATTTTCCTTTCGATATAAATAAGCAAGATGGTGCTGATTTATGTTCTTACTTCGGTAAACCCGATGCCTTAATTCACTTAGCCTGGGAAAAACTGGATGAATATAAAAACGAAGCACACATTACCACAATTTTAGAAAACCATAAGAAATTTATTACGAATTTAATTGAGGGCGGATTAAAAGATATTACAGCCGTTGGAACTTGTTACGAATACGGTTTGCAAGAAGGTATTTTGAGGGAAAATATGGCCTCACAACCAATTTTACCTTATCCGCAAGGCAAAAATTTATTACGCGAGTTTATTGAGGCTAAACAAAAATCTTCTGATTTTTCTTTCAAATGGATCCGTGTTTTCTACGTTTTTGGGGAAGTACGCGGGAGAAAAAATTTGTTCACCCTTTTAGTAAATGCAGTTAATAATAAAGAGGAATCTTTTAATATGTCGGGCGGTGAACAGGTGCGTGATTTTTTGAGTCCGGATGAAATTGCGCAGCGGATCGTAAAAATTGCTTTGCAAAATAAAATTCAGGGTATCATCAATTGCTGCAGCGGAAAACCGGTGAAATTAAAGGATTTTGTGAATGATTTTTTGATTAAAAATAACTTTAAAATTAAGCTCAATTTAGGTGTTTATCCTTATCCTGATTATGAGCCCATGGAAACATGGGGTGATAGTGAGAAACTTAAAAGGATTCTCGGAGAGAAATAGCCCTTTATATGTTAAAAATAATTCCTAAATTCAAGCTTTGAAATAGTATTATGAAAGTTGTAATTCTTGCAGGTGGTTTGGGTACCCGTTTATCGGAAGAAACTGATATCCGTCCGAAACCTATGGTTGAAATAGGCGGTAAGCCCATTCTTTGGCACATCATGAAAATTTATTCCCATTACGGTTTTAACGAATTTATCGTTTGCCTGGGTTATAAAGGACAAGTGATTAAAGAATATTTTGCCAACTTTTTCCTTCATCATTCCGACGTGACCGTTGATGTAAGTAATGGAAAATTAACCATGCATAAAACCGGAAAAGAAAATTGGAAAATTACTTTGGTAGATACCGGAAAAGATTCGATGACAGGAGGAAGGGTTCGTCGCATTAAGGAATATGTAAATAATAAACCTTTCATGCTTACGTATGGAGACGGTGTGAGCAATATCAATATTAAAAAATTAGTTGATTTTCATAAGCAACATAAAAAATTAGTTACGGTTACCGCAGTTCAGCCTGACAGCAGATTTGGTGTTTTAGATATCAGTGAAACCAATCAGGTAAAATCATTCATGGAAAAACCCAAAGGCGAAGCGGGATGGATCAACGGCGGATTTTTTGTGTGTGAGCCTGGCATTTTTAAATATTTAAAAGATGATTCTACCATTTGGGAACGCGACCCACTGGAAAAAATTGCAAAAGCAGGACAATTAGTAGCATTCCGTCACCGCGGTTTTTGGAAACCGATGGATACTTTAAAAGACAAACAAGATTTGAATAAAGTGTGGGACAACGGAACAGCAGAGTGGAAACTTTGGAAAAAGTAAAATGAGCATCGATCTATTTCAATCAGTTTACAAAGGAAAAAAAGTTTTAGTGACAGGCGACACTGGCTTTAAAGGTTCGTGGATGTGCTTGTGGTTAAAAGAACTTGGTGCTGATGTTTATGGATATGCTCTCCCGCCATTAACAAAACAAGATAATTATGTAACAACGGGACTCGCTTCCAAAATAAAACACAGGGATGGCGATGTACGCGATAAAGAAAAGTTACAAACTTATTTTAATGAAGTACAGCCTGATCTTGCTTTTCATTTGGCCGCTCAACCTTTGGTAATTGATTCGTATAACAATCCGCATTATAATTTTGAAACGAATTTAATGGGAACGGTTAATTTTTTTGAAGCCGTTCGTCATTGTCCCTCAGTAAAGGTAGCGGTGAATGTTACTACCGATAAATGTTACAAGAATAACGAAATTGATTACGGTTACAAAGAAACCGACCCTATGGGTGGCGACGATCCGTATAGTGCATCAAAAGGCTGTTCTGAATTAATTACGAATTCGTATTTAAAATCATTTTTCACTAAAGCCGGAACAGCAAATATTGCTTCCGGTCGTGCAGGAAATGTAATTGGCGGTGGCGACTGGGCTGATAACAGAATTATTCCGGATATTATCCGCGCTTATCAGAATAAAAAAGATTTAGTTGTTCGTAATCCGACTTCGGTACGTCCATGGCAATTTGTTCTCGAGCCGGTGTTCGGTTATTTACGTTTGGGAGAAAAACTTTACAATAATGGAAAAAAATTCTCTGGAGGATGGAATTTTGGTCCTGTGCCGGATGAAACATACAATGTTAATCAGGTGGTGACCGAAGTAAAAAAATTAATTCCGTCGGTAAATGTAACAAGTCCTGCGAATCCCGAAAAATTGCACGAGGCCGGTCTTTTACAATTGGATATTACAAAAGCCATGATGCAATTGGATTGGAAACCGCGTTTGAATTTTGAAAAGACCATTGATGTTACCATCAGCGGTTATTTACAGGAGTTGAAACCTGGCACCGATGTTTATGCGGCCCGCCTTGAACAATTAAAACAATATTGCTCCGAAGGAGTTCAAAAGAACAATTAATAAGATGTCGAAAGCACTCGAAATAAAAAAACAGATTCACGCCTTAATTGAGGAGTATCATAAGGAAATGTTTAAGGAAAAGGAATTTGTTCCAGGTGAATCTTCAGTTCCTGTAAGCGGAAAAGTATTTGACCACAAAGAAATGCAATACATTGCCGATGCAGGGATGGATGCTTGGTTCACCACCGGAAGATTCAATACTGAGTTCGAAAAGAAATTAGCGAAGTATATAAATGTAAAATCTGTTTTAACTGTTAACTCAGGTTCGTCAGCAAATTTAGTTGCGTTCTCTGCTTTAACCGCACATGAGCTTGGCGACAGGGCTATAAAACCGGGTGATGAAGTAATTACAGTTGCTGCATCTTTCCCCACCACAATAAATCCGATGTTACAGTATGGTGTGGTGCCTGTGTTTTTAGATATCAGCATTCCATCTTACGAGATGGATGTAAAGTATCTTGAAAAAGCAATCAGTCCGAAAACAAAAGCCATCATGATGGCGCATACTTTGGGAAATACATTT
>JAHEYE010000355.1 GCA_023251695.1 Sphingobacteriaceae bacterium
TAATTTTAGAGGGTATATGAAAGACTTTATCAAAAGTAAAATAAAAGCTTCTGCCGATTTAAAAACATCGCTGTTAAGTAACGATGCTATTTTAAACACAATTAATTCTGTTGTTACAGATATTATTACTTGTTATAAAAAAGATGGTAAAGTGCTTTGGGCAGGAAACGGCGGAAGCGCAGCTGATGCACAACATTTAGCAGCCGAATTAAGCGGAAGATTTTATTACGACCGTCCCCCACTCTTTTCAGAAGCCTTACATGTAAACACAAGTTATACCACCGCAGTTGCTAATGATTACAGTTACGATGAGATTTATGCGCGCCTTGTAAGGGCAATGGGACGAAAAGGCGATGTTTTAATTGGGATGTCAACCAGCGGAAATTCGGGTAACGTTGTAAAAGCAATGGAAGTTGCGAATCAATTAGGAATTATCACTGTTGGTTTTACAGGAGAAACAGGCGGAAAAATGGCGGGTTTATGTAAATATCTCGTTAATATTCCATCAAAAGATACACCACGTATTCAGGAATGTCATATGGTGATTGGCCATACCATTTGTGAATTGGTGGAAATGAATTTATTCCCTAAAAAATAAGTCTGTATTTGACAACCGAAGCCATCATATTAGCAGGAGGATTCGGAACGCGATTACAAAGCATCGTGTTTGATTTGCCTAAACCAATGGCACCGGTTAACGACAGGCCCTTCTTAGACTACCAATTACTTTATCTTAAACATTACGGTGTAAAAAGAGTAATTATTTCAATTGGCTATTTGCACGATAAAATCACCGCTCATTATCAAAATAATTTTGAAGGTATTGAAATAGTTTATGCGCCCGAAAAAGCACCGTTAGGCACAGGTGGCGGAATCAGGCTGGCTTTAGAAATGTGTAATTCAAGATCGGTGCTTGTTTTAAATGGTGACTCCTTCTTTGATATTAATTTAAATTCGTTTTGCAGTCAGCACAGCACTTATATGTCTGATTGTTCTTTGGCTTTACGTAAAGTTGAAGATGCAGCACGGTACGGAACTATTAAACAGGGAAGTAATAATAGTATAGCATCTTTCAAAGAAAAAACAGGCGAAGCAGCGCCCGGATTAATTAACGCAGGTATTTACATACTCAATAAAGAAGTGTATTTACAAAAAACAAAACCCGATAAAAGTTTCTCAATAGAAAAAGATTTTTTTGAAAAAAGAATAAGCGAACTAAATATTTCCGGTTTCACGTATCAGGGCTATTTTATTGATATTGGTATTCCGGAAGATTATGAAAAAGCACAACATGACTTTAAAGAGTTTAAATATAAATAAAGATTGGACTTTGTTCTTAGACCGCGACGGTGTTATCAATAAAAAATTTGATAACGATTACGTTAAGGATTGGTCTGACTTTGAATTTTTAGATGGCGTTCAGGATGCCATGAAAATTCTGAACGGAAAATTCGGGCCTATAGTTGTAGTGACGAACCAGCAAGGAATAGGAAAAGGCCTTTACAGAACAGAAGATTTGCAACTCATTCACAAAAACATGATATATGAGATAAATTATTTAGGTGGACGGATAGATAAAGTGTATTTCTCGCCTTATCTCGATTCTCTGAACCACCTTACCCGCAAACCCAATACAGGCATGGGCTTACGGGCCAGGGAAGATTTCCCGGTTATTGATTTTACAAAATCAATAATTGTAGGCGACAGCATAACCGATATGCAATTCGGCAGGGCCTTAGGTATGAAAACCGTTTTTATTGCAGAAGAAAAAAGAACAGATGACAAAATTGATTTTAATTTCCCATCACTCGTTGAGTTCAGCCTTGCAATCTAAAACACTAATAACAAGAAACCAGGAACCAGAAACAAGAAATCGCAAGTGAAAATCTCCATCATAACCACCACCTACAACAGTGCATCAACAATTGAACAAACTATTCAGTCGGTATTAAACCAATCTTATACCAATATTGAATATATTATTGTTGACGGTGTTTCAACTGATGGTACGCTTGATATTTTAAACCGTTACAAAGCCCGGCTGCATACAATAGTTTCCGGAAAAGATACCGGTATTTACGATGCGCTCAACAAGGGAATTTCCTTAGCAACCGGAGATGTGATTGGTATTTTACACTCCGATGATTTTTATACAAGTTCAAATGTGATTGAAAACGTAGCTAACAGTTTTAATCAAAATCAATGTGATGGCTTGTATGCCAATTTATATTATGTGGATAAGGATGATACTAATAAAATAAAACGCAAATGGCATTCCGGAAATTATACGCACGGCGCCTTTTTAAATGGTTGGATGCCGCCCCACCCCACTTTTTTTGTGAAGAAAGAAATCTATAATAAATTGGGGAAATTTAATTTACAATTTGCAACTGCCGCTGATTATGAATTAATGTTACGCTTTATCCATAAAAACAAAATTAAGTTAGCTTACTTAAACGAGTTTATTGTAAAAATGCGCATCGGTGGTAAAAGTAACGATACCGTAAAAAGCAGAGTGACCGCAAATCTCGATGACCGCAAAGCATGGGAAGTAAACGGAATAAAGCCGCGCTTTTATACTTTGTATATAAAACCTTTAAGAAAGATCTTTCAGTTTTTTTAGTATATTAGCTAT
>JAHEYE010000152.1 GCA_023251695.1 Sphingobacteriaceae bacterium
TGATAAATCTCCTTTTGTTACTTCAGGAATCCGTGTTGGAACCGCTGCTATAACAACACGCGGCCTGAAAGAAAAAGATTGCGTTAAAGTTGTTGACCTGATTGATGCTGCTTTAATGAATAAAGATAATCCTAAAGAACTGGCGAAGATCAGAAAAAAAGTAAATACCTTAATGGGGAAGCGTCCTTTGTTTAAAGATTAAAAAAGATAATGGAGATAAAAGAGGCAGAAGGGATTTAAGGGACAAATCCCTTTCTCTTTTTTATCCCTTAAATCTCTTTGGTCACCTAAGTCCCTTTTTACCATTGAGAAAAATAGGTTTTATATTTATTTTTATTTCTTCCATTCTTCAAGCACAATTGAAGCAGGACACCAGCCGCAATGTAAATTTTTTAGTATTGCCTGCGGTATTCCGGACACCGGAAACAGGCTGGGCTTATGGTGCATCAGGACAAGCAACTTTTAAAACCTCGCACCGCAATGATACATTAACGCGGACTTCTTTCATTTCCGCCTTCGGAGTTTGGACAGAGCGTGGACAAAATATTCAGGCGACAGATGCTGTTATCTATTTTCCGAAAGAAAAATATATTTTATACGCTGATATTAGTCATTCTTATTTTCCGGAAAATTTTTGGGGAATTGGTCCGCAAACAAAAGACGATTGGCACGAGCGTTATATTTCAGAACAATATGGCGGCTCGGTACATTTGAAGGAAAAATTATTCAAACGTTTGTTTATTGGACAGCTGTATGATTACCAAAATGTATTTAAAATTAATTACAATACAGGAGCAATTTTCGACACTACGAAATTCATTGGAAAATCACCCTACCAAATTTCAGGTTTAGGCTGGAGTGTTAGTTACGATACGCGCAATAAAGCTTTCTGGCCAACAAAAGGGTTTTACATCAATACCATTTTTACAAGCTATACGAAGAATTTTGGTTCGACTTATGATTTCTCGAAGTGGACATTTGATGCGAGAATTTACCAAAAACTTTTTTTGAATCACATTTTAGCAGCTCAATTTTACAATTACTCTACTTTTGGGGAGACGCCGATGAAAAATCTGGCACGTTTTGGCGGTGCTGATAATATACGGGGATTTTATCAGGGAAGATTACGTGATAAAAATATGGCGAGTTTTATTGTAGAGTACCGCGCACCTATTTACTGGCGTTTTAGTTTGGTTGCATTCGGAGGTATAGGAAATGTGTACAGCGAAAAAAATCCTTTAATAAATAATGAATTCCGTTACAGTTTCGGAGGTGGTATCCGCTTATGCGTATTGGAAAAAGATAAATTAAATATCCGTATCGATTATGGCTATTATAGCAAATACAATAGCGGGTTTTACTTTACTTTAGGAGAGTGTTTTTAACAAGTTCTTGTCCAAATACCCGGAATAGGTTTTAACAAACTGATTTTATACATTTACTATAATTTGAAACGTATCCATCATACATTATTGTTTCTTGCATCTTCTGTGGCTTTACTTGCACAGCCTGCTATTCTTGATCCTTGCTTTTCGAGCGGAACACCCGGAACAAGCTTTGCTTCTACTGCTAATTTAGCAGATGTAGGTGCTAACGCCGATTTGTGTAATTGGACAGGCGCAGCATGGACAGGAGGATGGCCGGGCGCAAGTCTAACCAAAGTGCCGCCGGTAAACAGTGCCGGATGCAGAGCTATTTGGCAAGGAAACGGTACAACATGGACCACCGGCGGAGAAGGTTTTGGTGTTAGACTGGCTAGTCCGCTTGTTACAGGTGTTGCTTATTCTTATTCTGTTACTTATGTTAGTCATGGCACGGGTAGCACCGGCGCTTTTAATCCTATTGTTTACACAAATTCAACCGGTGCTCTTGCAGGCGGTGTATCATTAGGAAATATGACTGCGGTTGGAACTAATTGGACTACTAATAACCTGAATTTTACGGCAACCGCGGCACAAAACGGACATACATGGTTAATTTTTGGTACTTGGCCTAATTTCAGTTCCGGCTTTGTGAATTCGTTTTGCTCAACTTGTAATACTGTTGTTTTACCAATAGAACTCTTGACTTTTGATGTGAAACTAAATAATTCAAGGGTGGTTGATGCAAAATGGTCAACAGCTACCGAGAAAGATCATTTAGCATTTATATTGCAACATTCTTCCGATGCCGAAAATTTTGAAGATGTGGAAACTGTACCGGGTAAAGGAAATAGCAAAGTAATTCAGGATTATTCTGTGACGGATAAAAAACCTTTGAAGGGAATTTCTTATTACCGGTTGAAACTTATTTCTACTGGAGGAGAAGTTTCTTATACAGCACTTCATAGTGTAGATCTTGAGTACCGTTCAAAACTAAAACTATATCCGAACCCAACTAATGGCTTAATCTATATTCCCGTAATGGAGAATGAAACCACTTTTAATGAGTCGGCAGAAATTGAAATTATTAATGTGTACGGACAAAACGTAATGCGCACAAATTATTCGAACACGCTTGATGTTTCAGAGATTCCCTCCGGATATTATCATCTCATCTTAAAGAATCCTGACGGCGAAACCTTCGTTTACAAATTCTCGAAACAATAATTATTTCCCCTTGTAGGCCATCTTCATCATCTTCTCATCACGACGGTATATGTCGATGTACAAATGAAGCCCTGTTGAATCATCAGCCCTTGCAGTAAAATATTTTACATACATCTGAAATGGTTTTTTCATATTGATCTGCCGTTGAGTTGGTGTTGCAAAATAATTCATCAAAGTATCATAAGGTAATTTCAAAGTATCATCACGGATTAAAAATCTTGCTGCCTCAACAAATTTTTCGAGACGGATACAACCATGACTCTGATACCTATAAAATGTTTTGAAATATTTTTTGCTATTGGTATCGTGCATGTAAATACCAAATTTGTTATGGAAATTAAATTTACAAATCCCTAAACTATTATCACCGCCAATCCTTTGCCGGAATTTAAATGGCAAATAATCTTTTGTGTACTTTTTCCAATGCAATTTTGAAATATCCAATACTTTTCCATGATAATCTACCACTTCAAAACCTTTTCTTCTTAAATAACTGGTATCATGTTTAACAGAAGGAAGTATTTCCTTCCAGGCAATGCTATACGGAACATTCCAATACGGATATACCAGCATATAATTTATTTTACTTTTTACAGCGTGAGGCGATGGCGTTTCGGGTTTTCCCACCACTACTTTTGAAAACAAAACCAAAGTGTCTTCTTTTTCTTTTTTATCATATTCCCACACATGTAAATCTGCACTCGGAATGTTGACCCAAAAGTATCTTTTCGGAAATTCGCGTGGTTCCCAACGCCACCGTTCCAAAGCCATTTCCATCTGACGGATTATTTTTTCCTTATCATAACTTAATGCCTGCTTGGTATATTTCCCCAACTTACCATCAGGTTCCAGATTAAATTTAGGTTGGAATTTTTTTATAGCCTTTGCTAATTTAACGCTGTCGTTACCTTTAACAGTGCTATCGTATTCGCCGGTTACCATCAAACGTCGTTTAACCTGACTAAGTACGAGCGGCGTATCTTTTACATTAATAAATGAAACTGAATCCCAAACTAACTTTTCGTTGTCAAGTATATATTTTTTTAATTCCAGTTTTAAAAATTTGTAGCCCTCATGCACCGGCTCCAAAGAATCGAATGCGGCCCGCATCTTTCCGCTTACCAAACCATTATGAATAATATCTACCCAATTTGTATCTAACCTTTTCGGATTCCATTCCAGCATTAAACTATCCGGGTAAAATCTTCCTTTATTCAAATGCGCTCCAAATTTATACAGACCGTCAAACATAAGTATTTCGCTTTCAGCAATTGCAAATGCATCGTACACACTATCTTTTGTATTAAAGAATTTTTCTTTAAGAATTTGAAGTTTTGAATAATGATAGTCATCAGGAATCAATCCGTAATATCGGGCATCCTTAAAAATGGAAAGAAGCGTATCGGCTAAAGGTTTTAATTTTCCTTTGTCGGTAAAATACGGTGATTCACTTTCAAAATCAGGTTTAAAAAACTCGAGAGTTTTAATAGTGTCTTCAAATAATAATAAAGTTGTGTAATTAATGCGTTTCGATAAAAGACTTTCGATTTCCTTTTTTACGGACGCATTTACATCCTGAGGTGCTCTCACCTTAACAACTTTTTGTTCTACTTTTTCTTCCCCATGATTGCAGGAAATAAATAAAACAAAAGTTAAGCTAAGAAGAAATTTAAAGAGGTTAGACAGCAGTCTGGACATTCGTTTAATTAAAGAACAAACTTACAAAATTAGCCACGAATTACACGAATGTTCACGAATTCATTAGTGTTAATTCGTGCAATTAGTCGCTAATAGTCCAGGTTTCCGTAATCGAGTTTCTTGCGGGTTACTGATAATATAATCCGACAGAAGAGTATAAAGAAAGGCACATACATCATTGCTTTTGGCAGATCGTAATGCTTTAATATGATTTCCGCCTTACGTTTCAAACGTTCTGCGATTAAATACATGGCGGGAACCAGCAATAGAGTTAAGAAAGTTGCAAAACCCAAACCGAAAATCATCGTCCAGCTTAATGGACCCCAGAACACAACATTATCACCACCGAAATGAATGTTAGGAGAAAAGCCCGTTAACAATCCTTCAAAATCAATATTTAATCCAACCGCCAACGGAATTAAACCTAATATGGCAGCAGTTGCTGTTAAAATTACCGGCGTCATACGAGTACGTCCGGCATCAACAGTTGCATCCCATAAACTAACACCCTTGGCTCTTGCTTCCTCAGCAAATTCCACGAGGAGAATTCCATTACGGACGACAATACCTGCCAGCGCAACAATTCCGATACCGGTCATAACAATACTCATATCCATTTTAAATATTGCAGTACCTAATAATACACCGATTACACTCAATAAAATTTCTGATAAAATAATTATTGACTTCCCAATGGAATTAAATTGAATTACCAATACCAATAAAATAATACCAATCGACGACATTAATGCGCCGCCTAAGAAAGCTCCTGTTTCCGCTTGTTCTTCTTGTTGTCCGGTGAACTTAACTTCTACGGCGCCTGTTGGACGGAAGCCCTTAGCTGCTTCCTGGACCTGAGTAACAACATTGTTCGGATTAAATCCTTCGAGGACATCGGACGCTAACGTAATTACACGTTTGTTTTGTTTACGTTTGATGCCGCCATAAGTGTTTTCATAACGGATATCACAAAATGCAGATAAAGGAACAGAACGTAATAATCCACCCATATTCATATCACGGAACGTAATTTTTAAGTTTTTTAATTGTTCAACATTTGTCCTTTGCTCATATTTGTAACGCAACTGAATCGGATATTCATCATTCGCATCACGGAATTTACTTGGGTTATCAATACCGAAAACTGCTTTACGGATCTCCATTGCTAACTGTGCGCTTGAAATTCCTTCGCGGTTGGCGCGTTCACGGTCGATATCAAAAACAATTTCAGGTTTATTATCAACGAAATCAGACTTTAAATCGGCAACACCCGGAACTCCCGCTTCTTCGATAAAGCGTTTTAAGTTTTTTGCATTTTCAACTAATTCTTCAAACTTATCGCCTTTAATTTCAATATTGATTGGTTTTGAAACCGGCGGACCTGCCTGTTCTTTATTACAAGTGATATCGGCACCGGCAATATTCCAATTTAATGCCTGCAATTGTTTCAAGTAATCCATTGTACTTTTTCCATGCCGTTCCGAAAATTCAACAAAATTGATTGCTATTTTCCCACGGTTAGCATAAGAACTTTGGTCTTCATCCTGAGGATCCGTTACGCCAATAGTTACATTTGTGATAATAGAAGAAACGATATCGTTACTTTCACCAATAATTCCGTTTACTTTATTCTCCACGATTTTCATTACTGCATTTGTTTTCGCCGGATCTGTTCCCTCCGGTAATTTCACGTAAACAAAAATATTATTCGGGTCGCCCGACGGGAAAAAGACAACGTTTGGCTTTCTGATGGCCATCAATAAGAAAGATAAAATAAATAAACCTAAAGTCATCACTAATAATTGCCAAGGACGCTTTAATCCCCAGATTAGTAAATTTGTGTATTTGCGTTGGAACGCCGGCCATACTTTCGTTTGGAATTTCTCGATAAGCTTATAGAGGAATAAACGGTGAATAATCATAAACAAAGCGAAGAATATCATCAGATTACCAATGGCGATATTGCCTTGTGCGTAAAGTACTAATGCGATTAAACCATATACCAATAAACGTAACCAGCCTTTACGGTTTATACGTCCGTAATTTTTTTGTTCTTCCTCATGCGATTTCATGAAATCGACAGCAAAAACAGGATTGATAAAGTAGGCAACGAATAATGAGGCGAGTAAGGTTATAATTAAGGTTATTGGTAAAAAGAACATAAACTTTCCAATCACACCACTCCAGAATGCTAAAGGAATAAAAGGTGCAAGGGTTGTTATAGTTCCGCTTAATACAGGAAGGAATACTTCGCCTGCCGCCATTTTTGCTGCGGTTTTAATATCACGTTTTCCATTCGCGAATAAACGGTGCGTGTTTTCAATTACCACAATCGCATCATCTACCACAATTCCAAGCGCAAGTAAGAAGGCAAATAACACAATCATATTCATAGTAAAGCCTATGCTTGGCATGAATATAAATGCAATGAACATCGACAAAGGAACAGAGAGCGCAACGAACAACGCATTCGTCACTCCCATAAAAAACATTAAAATTAAAGTCACTAAAATAAAACCAATGATGATGGTATTAATTAAGTCGTGTAAAGTTAATTTTGTTTTATCCGATTGATCGGCTGTAATTTTTACATCTATGTTCGAAGGGAATTCTGTTTTCTTTAATTCATCGATCGTCGCTTTAATTTTATCGGAAGCATTAATCAGGTTTTCTCCTGCACGTTTGATTACATTAAGCGTAATAACATTTTTACCGCCTAAACGCGCAAAACTTTCTGCCTCGCGCACCGTATCAACAACATCTGCAAAATCCCTAATGTATAAACGCGCACCGGATTGCGAACCAACAACAGTGTTCTTTATTTCTTCAACTGTTTTAAATTCATTTTTGATACTGATAGTTCTTTTGGTGCCCTCCATTGGAATTTGTCCGCCGCTTATTGTAATGTTTTCAGAACCGATAGCACGTTCCAAATCGCCCATGCCCATTTGCATCGCCTGCATTTTGTACATGTCCAAATTAATTTGAATTTCACGGTCGGGAGCACCAACCATTTTTACTTCCGTAATTTCTTTTAAGCCTTCTATTCTGTCTTTCAATTCATCTGCGTATTCTTTTAATTTATTCAAGTCCATGTCGCCTGCAATGTTGATGTACATAATCGGGAATTCAGAAAAAGCTAATTCTTTAATAAAAGGTGGTCGGGTTAAGCCTGCAGGTAAATCCGAACGGGCTTCGTCCACTTTATCCTTTACCGACTGCCTCGCCTTATCTACATTCACCTCAGTACCAAATTCAACCGTAATTAATGAAACATCCTGCATGGAGTTACTGATTAATTTTTTTACCCCGGGAATTGATTTTAATTTTTTCTCTAAAGGTTTAGTAATTGTATTCTCGATATTACTGGGTGAGTTACCGGGATAAACCGTGCTGACGAAAAATTTAGGAACAACAATATCCGGGAAACTTTCTTTCGGTAGGCTATTGTACGAAGAAATACCCCAAAACGTAATGATTATTGTTAAGATATAAACCGCGACTTTATTATCGATGGCCCAACTACTTGGTTTAAATTGTTTAAAATCCATATTGTTCAGTATTACAGTAGACAAATAACAGTAGGCGGTGAGGCATATTGTTGATGCTTAATTCTAAATTTTTAATTCTTAATTTTAATAGCGTCGCCTTCGTTCAATCCATCGTATCCTGATGTAATTAACAAATCTGTTCCGCTAAGGCCACTTGCGATTTCCACATTTCCGTTATACTCTTTCCCTAAAGTGATATTGCGCTTTGCTGCCTTGTTTCCGTCTGCAACAATTACATAATGCTGCCCTTTTAAATCTTTCTGAATATAATTTAAAGCCACAGCCATTACCGGTTTTTCTGAAGTATAATCGTTAATGTTTAAAATGGCAATTTGATTCGGATGAAATTCTTTTTTGTTATCTAATATCACTTCAACGGCAAATGTTCTGTTCAAAGCACTGATAGCGCGGGCAGA
>JAHEYE010000153.1 GCA_023251695.1 Sphingobacteriaceae bacterium
GCATAAGTGCATTTGATGTGGTGTTACCAAGGGGAATTCCGTATAAAGGACAGGTTCTAAATTTAATTGCAAAAAAATTTCTGGATGCAACCAAAGATATTGTCCCTAATTGGCTGCTAAGCGCCCCTCATCCTAATGTGAGTGTAGGAAAAATGTGTGAGCCCTTTAAAGTTGAAATGGTTATCCGCGGTTATTTGGCCGGGCATGCCGCCAGAACTTATAGTTCGGGTGGACGCATATTATGCGGTGTGAAATTACCGGAAGGATTGAAAGAGAATGATAGATTACCTGAACCAATTATTACACCAACTACAAAAGCTTCTGAAGGTCACGATGAGGATATTAGCCGTGAGGAAATATTGAAACAAGGAATAGTTGAGAAGAAATATTACGAAATACTCGAAAAATATACAAGGGCCTTGTATCAACGCGGACAAGAGATTGCTAATAAAATGGGATTGATATTGGTGGATACAAAGTATGAATTTGGATTGTATAATGGTGAAGTAACGTTAATGGATGAAATTCACACACCCGATTCATCCCGTTATTTTTATAAAGAAGGGTATGAGGAGCGTCAGAAAAAGGGGGAAGAACAAAAACAATTAAGTAAAGAGTTTGTGCGCCGCTGGTTAATTGAAAATGGTTTTCAAGGTAAAGAAGGACAAACTGTACCGAAGATGGAAGACGAATGGGTAAAAGAAATTTCAAACCGCTATATCGAACTGTACGAAAAAGTAGCCGGCGAAAAATTTGTAAAACACGACGCGCTTAATTTCAACCGGGAAATTGAAGACCGCGTTGGTGATTTTTTAGCTAAGCTTTAATTAAATCTTTTTGCTGATTAATTTACTTAAGGGAATCTCAAAAAATCTGTAGATGAGAAAGGCGAGACCTATTGTTAAGGCAAATGTTAGTAATAAAGTTAGTATCGGATCCCAATTATAAGATACCATTATTTCCATAATTGGACGATGTATTACATAAAGTCCGAAAGAAATTTTCCCAATAAATAGCATGAATTTTGATTTGAAAATTCCGAAATCCTGTGGTTTCAGTACTATCAAAGTAAAAAAAACAAAAAGCAATACAACTGAATAAATATTTAACCATCTCGGAATATTGTTTAAGCCAAATATTTTTTCAAGAACAGATAAATTAAGGAGATATAAAATTAGAATAAGCCAACTAAAAAGAACCGGAATTTTATTTGTGACAACCTCCGCTTTTGCTTTGCTTTTTAAAATGGAAATTAATATGCCGCTAAAGAAGAACAGGGAAAAAGTGGGCATTACTGCCAGAGCCCTATGCTTTAAAATAAAAAATAGTAGGGAAGGCAGAAAGATAAGAGCAGGAATAAGAAACAATATTAATTTGTTCTTCTTCTCTTTTGAGTAGAAATACCAAAACAAAATGAAGCAAAGGTAAAATTGCACCTCTATTGGTATACTCCATAATTCATAAGGTGTTTTTACAAACAGCAAAGCCAAAATAAACTTAAATGAATTTGTGAAATCATATCTGAAATCAGCGTAAATGTACCTTGAAATAAGAAAGGAGAGGATCAGCACGGCAATATAGAGTGGAAAAACGCGTCCGATTCGTGCTAGAGCGTAAGTTAAAACCGTTTGACTATTGAATTTTTGTTCCAGATATATCCGGCCCATTAAATAACCACTAAGAGTAAAGAAAAGCAATACACCTTGCGTTCCATAACTTATCCCGAATCCCCCGGGAATCAGACCGTCTTTAAAAGCATGGGAGATAAAAACCAGCAGCACTGCTAATCCGCGAAGGCCGGTAAGTTCAGGAATGTATTTCATTAAGATGAAAGTACAAATCTTCCTTGAAATAAAAAAGTTCTTAGTTGTAAAAGGGTTTTAGGGAGTTATTTGACTTTTTCTTTCAACAAAGCCATTTCAAGTACTTCACTCATTTGAGCGACGTAATTAAACTTCAAGCCTTTTAAATAATCAGCTTTAATTTCATCCACATCTTTTTTATTTTCTTTGCATAGAATAATTTCTTTTATTCCTGCGCGCTTAGCCGCTAATATTTTTTCCTTGATCCCGCCAACCGGCAGTACTTTTCCACGCAAAGTAATTTCTCCTGTCATAGCTATACCACGTTTCACTTTACGCTGCGTTAATGCGCTTGCTAATGAGGTTAACATGGCAATGCCTGCACTCGGACCATCTTTCGGTGTTGCGCCTTCGGGCACGTGTAGGTGGATATGGTAATTATCAAAAATTTCAGAATCCAGGCTTAAAATATCAGGATGCGCTTTTAAAAATTCAAGAGCTAGTGTAGCGCTTTCTTTCATTACATCTCCTAAATTCCCTGTTAAAGTTAATTTTTGCGTTTTGCCTTTGCTAAGACTGGTTTCAATAAATAAAATATCACCACCAACCTGTGTCCATGCCAAACCTGTTACAACACCTGCTGCATCGTTGCCCTGGTATTTATCTTTAATGTGTGCCGGACCAAGAATTTTTGCTAATGCTTCTTCAGTAATTTTCGGTTCATCTTTACCCGCTGCAATGTGAACTGCGACATGACGCGCAATTTTTGAAATTTTCTTTTCCAGATTACGGACACCGCTTTCGGCTGTGTAATTATCAATAATGTGTTCAATAACTTTATCGCTTAACTTCAGCTGTGATTTTTTTAATCCTGTCTCCTCAGTTTGTTTAGGTACCAAATGACGTTTGGCAATTTCCAGTTTTTCTTCTACAGTATAACCGTTCACTTCTATTACTTCCATGCGGTCGCGCAATGCAGCCTGAATGGTATTTAAATTGTTACAAGTAGCCACAAACATCACCTTGCTGAGGTCATAATCTGTTTCTAAAAAATTATCATAGAAATTTGAATTTTGCTCCGGATCTAAAACTTCCAACAGGGCAGAGGAGGGGTCGCCGTGAAAATCATTTCCTACTTTATCAATCTCATCCAATACAAAAACCGGATTTGAACTTTGAATCTTTTTTAAATTTTGAAGGATTCGCCCCGGCATGGCGCCAATGTATGTTTTACGGTGACCACGGATCTCACTCTCATCTTTCATTCCGCCTAAACTCATACGAACGTATTTACGTCCTAATGCTTTTGCGATACTTTTTCCTAAAGATGTTTTTCCAACACCTGGGGGACCGTATAAGCACAGAATGGGGGATTTTAAATCACCTTTTAATTTTATAACAGCTAAATGTTCTAAAATACGTTCTTTAACTTTTTCTAATCCGTAATGATCGTCGTTTAAAGTTTTCTCAGCGTGTTTAATATCAAAATTATCTTTGGTGTATTCGCCCCAAGGTAACTCAAGCATTAATTCAATATAATTAGTTTGAACGCCATATTCGGCAGCATTTGGATTCATGCGTTGAAGTTTAGCGAAACTCTTATCGAAAATCGTTTGTACTTCTTTCGTCCACTTTTTGTTTTTTGCTTTTTCTTTGAATTCATTCAGCTCCTGCTCAAAATTATTTCCGCCCAATTCATCCTGAATGGTTTTCATTTGTTGTTGAAGGAAATATTCGCGTTGCTGTTTATCTAAATCGTGTTTTGTTCTGTCCTGAATCTGGTTTTTTAACTCCAGCATTTGTAATTCTTTATTCAGATTAGCAAGAACTAATAAAGAACGCTGTTTCAAATCCGGTACCTCCAGCATGCTTTGTTTGTCAGCCGTACTCGCGTTCATGTTAGAAGAAATAAAATTGATGAGGAAAGTTGTACTCTCAATATTATTCAACGCAAATCCCGCTTCAGTCGGGATGTTTGGAGATTGCTTAATAATCTGATGCGATATTTCTTTAAGATTTGATACAATAGCAGCAAATTCTTTATCGCCTTTTGGTGGTTTCACTTCATCGAATGCTTCAACATGTGCTTTATGATAAGGTTCACTCTGCACAAAATCTTTTATCTTAAAACGCTTTTTACCTTGAATAATTACAGTCGTATTTCCATCTGGCATACGTAGCATTTTTATGATATGTGCAACGGTACCGACAGCATTTAAATCTTCAGGTGAAGGTTCTTCAACGGAATCTTTTTTCTGTGATACAACGCCAATGGTGCGGTCTCCTTTGTAAGATTCTTTTATAAGTGCAATGGATTTATCCCTTCCTACAGTAATTGGTATAACAACCCCTGGAAAAAGCACGGTATTCCGGAGCGGCAGAATTGGCAGTACATCAGGCAGTTTCTCAGCCTGCATTTGGTCTTCATCCTCTATCGAAAGTAGGGGTATAAAATCGCTATCCTCATCAATTGCAGGATTAAAGGGCATCCTGTCGCTATCGCTAAAAAAATTCATCTGTATTTTGTTAAAATCCGGATGGTAAAGATACCACAATTGTGCCAATCTAAAAAACCCGACTTTATGGCATAAAATGTGAGAGAAAAGCCAGTTTTTAACTCCTAATTTTTTTGTATCTTTAATTCAAATCGCCTCTATACCCGAAATTAAATAATTTATTCCGATGAAAAGATTTTTACTTTTTTTAATGACAGCTTTATTTACCGGCAATTTATTTCCGCAGGAATGGCGTGAAAGAATGATGGCTCCTGATGCTAATTTGTACGACATTCAAAAATCTTTTCACAATTATTGGAAAGATAAAGACAGCACTCAAAAGGGAAACGGGTATAAACAATTCCGTAGGATGGAATATTTTCTTGAGCCAAGAGTTTATCCCTCGGGTAATATTTCTCAAATAAGTTTAACAGCAAAAAATTATTCCGAATTTCTTAAGGACAATTCTTCTTCCATTGCTAAAACCGCCTCAACAACATGGACTGCACTTGGTTGTTTTGGTGCATTAAATTATCCGGCAGCCCCTCAGTATGTAGCAGCGGGTCGCCTTGATTTTTTAAGAATAGATCCCACAAACACCAGCATTATGTACACAGGTTCTCCAACGGGAGGCCTTTGGAAAACAACCAATGGCGGAGCAAGCTGGACTACGAATACTGATAATCTCCCTGTAATCGGATGTTCTGATCTTGCTATTGATCCCTCAAATAATAATATCCTCTACCTCGCCACCGGTGATGGTAATACAGTTTATAGTAACAGCATTGGTGTTTTAAAATCGACTGATGGAGGTATTACTTGGAACACCACAGGACTTACCTACACCGTTACGCAAGGAAGACATATTTTACGTTTGCTGATAAATCCTTTAAACCCCCAGATTGTAATAGCCGCTACTAATAACGGAATCTGGCGTACAACTGATGGTGGCCTCAATTGGACTTTATCACTAAGTCAGAATTTAAAAGATATGGAGTTAAATCCTGTTGATCCGAATACAGTTTATGCTTCGGGTTATTATGGATTTTGGTTATCGACTGATGGTGGTGTAAGTTTTACACAAATCAGCAGCGGTATACCAACCTCAGGAATTGGCGGGATGTCGATTGCCGTTACGCCGGCCGACGGGAATTACGTGTATGCAATTGTTACGGCGACCAACGGTGGTTTTGGAGGATTTTACCGGTCAACAAACAGTGGTGTTAATTTTACAGCGATGAATACCTCAACTTATAATATACTTGGTTATTCTCCAACTACTGCGGGTGGACAAGGATCTTATAATTTATGTATTGATGCACATCCTTTATTTAAAGATATTGTTACGGTTGGCGGAATTTACCCTTGGTATACCACCAATGGCGGAACTTCTTTTACGCAACTTACGGCTGCATCTACACCAAATTACATTCATCCTGATACGCATGATATTACTTATGCACCAACCGGAACGGAAATATTTATTTCAAACGACGGTGGATTGCATAAATATACAGCAAGCACAATTTATAATTTAACAGGGAACATGAATATCGCTGAAATTTATAAAATCGGATTATCATCTCTTACAGCTGATTTATGGGTTACAGGTTTACAGGATAATGGTTCAAGCATTCACAGCAGTTCAACTTATTCTTTCACTATGGGTGGCGACGGGATGGATTGTTTTTTTGACAGGACAAATGATAATAACGTTTTTGCATCAAGTCAGTACGGCGGCTTTTCTAAATCCATCAACGGTGGAATGTCATGGTCTAATTGTGGTGTAGGATTTGGAATTACAGGTACACCTGCTTGGGTTGCGCCATGGCATCAGGATCCTGCAATAGCAACAACTTTGTACGCAGGCTTTACCGATATGTTTAAATCAACTAATCTTGCTGCTAGTTGGACTAGTTTAACGCCCATTCCGGGTACTGGAACGATTTTGGAATTCGAAGTTGCGCCTTCTAACAATCAGGTCATTTATGTATTAAAGAGTACTGGAAATATTTTTAAAACCACAGATGGCGGTTTATCCTGGACAAATATTACGGGTATAATTCCTATAGCCATTGCACGACCATCTTATATTGTTATTGATCCGGCCGATGAAAATAATGTTTGGATAACATTGAGCGGCTATTCGCCGGGCAATAAAGTATTTGTTACAAGTAATGGAGGCACTTCTTGGTCGAACATAAGTAATAACTTGCCAAACATTCCTGCTAATTGTGCTATTTATCTTCCCGGTTCGAATGATGGATTATATGTAGGAATGGATGTAGGAGTTTATTATATAGATAATACTATGTCTTCTTGGTTGACTTATAATAACGGATTACCGAATGTGGAAATTGCACAACTTAAAATTTCAGCTGCGGCTCCAACAAAATTACGCGCTGCAACTTATGGACGCGGTGTTTACGAGGTGGACATTTTAGCGGCGCCTATCAGTAATTTTTCAGTGGCAGCGGTTCCTTATTGTTCGGGACAAAACATTCAGTTCAGTGATTTATCAAGCTTCTCACCTTCTGCATGGAGTTGGTCTGTAAGTCCGGCTGCAGGAGTTGTAATTACTTCCTCTTCATCGCAGAACCCTCAGATTAATTTTCCTGCGGCAGGTGCCTATTCTGTTACTTTAATAGCAAGTAATATTACAGGCCCTGGAAATTCTGTAACGCAAACTATAACAGTTAACGCTCCTCCGGTAGTAACTGTGGCTGCACCAAACCAAACCATTTGTGTTGGTGAGTATGTTGTTTTTTCTGTTTCAGGAGCCTCAACTTATACATGGAGTAATGGCGGGGGAAATAATACCCTTGCTATTTACGGACCAACAGTAGCTTCAACTTATACGGTTTACGGCGAAGGGACGAATGGTTGTATTTCACCTCTTGCTGTTTCGGTGGCGGTTGACCCTTGTGTTGGAATAAAAGAGTTTAACAATGGTGAGAATTCAATTCTGGTCTATCCAAATCCGAATCAGGGAATTTTTAGTGTAGATGCGAAAAATGAAACTGAAATTATTATCTATTCATCTTTAGGAAATGAGTTATTAAGAAAAAAAATAAGACCCGGTAAATCAGAAATCGACATCAGTACTTACAATAATGGCGTTTATTATTTAAGAATTCTTTCAGGAAACAGAGAGAAAGCAATTAAGTTGATTAAAGAAAAATAATTTTTTATTTCTTCTTCCCTAAAACTCTGGAAAGATATTTTTCCGTTGGCATTAATGAGCTTTGGATGCGACGAGCGTATTGAATGCTGTCAATCATTTCCTTGTTTTTTTCTTCTATCAAAACTTTTTGTTCAGTAACTTCTGCTGTACGCAACTCAACTATTTTTTCTAGTTTTTCCTTTTCTTTTTCCAGTTTTTTGGTTCTGTTTCTTAAGTAACCACGAATAGCAGCAAATCCAGCGAATACATATATCGTGTAAGCCCACCATGTACGTTGCCAGGGAGGAAGGATGGTGAAAGAGAATTCTATTGGTGTTTCATTCCATATTCCATGATTATTGCAGGCAAGTACTTTGAATTTGTAGTTACCTGGTGATAAAGAAGAGTAGGTAACATTATCTTCGGTTATTTCATTCCATTTTTCATCAAGGCCTTCTAAAAAATATTTGTATTTCACTTTATACCCATCCGTTATACATATCCCTTTAAATTCAATTTTTAGTGGATTAAAATGAAACGGGATATCAATATGATTAAAATCATTGAAAAATTCTAAAGTTGTGTCTTTATTATCATAACTGACAGAAATAATGCTAAGAATCGGTGGAATCGTATTAAAAAAATTAATTTTGGGATTAATCTTTACTGTCCAAACTTCCCTTTCTGTGTAGCCGCCGCTGCTTGAAAAATAAATATCCCCATTTGATTCTATTACGTTGCTTAAAAATTGATATTCTGACAAATTAAGCGGTTCGCCGCTTTCAAGAC
>JAHEYE010000008.1 GCA_023251695.1 Sphingobacteriaceae bacterium
AAACCCTTCTTCATCCGGCCAGGTGAAAAATGGCTCAACATTTGTTTTATCAATGACTTTCTGAATATAATTCCCCTCATCACGGTGAAAGTTGGCAAAACGCGCCGAGAAAGTATTTTGTTTTATTTTTTTTTCTTTATTAAGGTCGTTAATTGCACACACAATACTTGAGCTATCCAATCCTCCCGATAAACTTGAACCAACAGGAACATCACTACGCAGGCGACGTTTAATGGAAGAATAGAAGAGGTCAACATATTTTTCTTTCGCCTCTTCAAAAGAGATAGAAGGATTTATTTCCAATTTATCCAAACTCCAATAACGATTGATCTTTAATTCAAGATTTCTGGTTAAGGTAAGGAAATGCCCCGGTGGCAATTTTTTAATGCTATTATAGAATGTTTGACTTCTGTCAGTAGGACTTGTAATATAAAAAGAAGACTGAACAAAATTGTAAAGCATTTCATTATTGATGTCTTTATCGACTCCTTGGGTAAATATGGCTTTCATTTCTGAACCAAAAAGGAATCTTCTTCCTTGTTCATAGTGGTAATAAAAAGGTTTTTCGCCAAAGCGGTCGCGGGCACAGAAAAGGGTTTTCTTTTCACTATCCCAGATCGCAAAGGCAAACATGCCATCCAGTTTTTGCAAGCATTTTTCACCTTCTAATTCATAAAGCTTTAATAATACCTCCGTATCAGATTCGTTTTTAAATTTATGTCCTGCCTTTACAAGTGGTTCTTTTAACTCTATATAATTATAAATTTCACCATTAAACACAATGGTGAAACGGCCATTTATACTATGCATCGGCTGAGAAGCATTCTCACTTAAATCAATTATCGATAACCTTCTGTGTCCTAAGGCTACCATCCCATCTTTGTCGAGCCATTGTCCTTCGCCATCAGGTCCACGGTGAGCAATGGCATCCGTCATCTGTATTAAAGATTCCTTATAAGATTTTCCAGTACTGAATATTCCTGCTATTCCACACATATTATACGAGTAACTTATTTACTTCCATGAGAATAATTTTTTTATTCATCTCTGAACAAAATTTTGATGCCACGACGTCTGATTGTTTTTTCCGTTCATAGATCTCTTCTACAGACATGTTTTTTATTGCACTTGCCAAAGAAGCTGAAGTGAATTCCTTAGAAACAACACCCAAATTATGTTCTTTAACTACTTCTGCCATTGCTGCCATTGGGCCAATCGCAATTGCGAGCCTAGCCTGAATAAATTCAAAGAATTTATTTGGAAGAGCATTAATATTATTAAAATTTAGAGGAGGCAAAATATAAATACCGATATCATATTTATTGATCAGTTTACTTATCTCTGATGTTGGCACAGGCTCAAGAAATTTTATTTGCTTGTTCTTTCCGTACTTCTGTTTCAATTCATCCAAATACTCATTACCCGAAGAAACAAGAATCAGATCTAAAGTGTATCTATCATCCAGGTGCTCTATCACATTGATAGTTTCTTCCAGAAGTCGCTGCTTCACCGCTCCTCCATGGTGGATCAATCTTATCTTCTCTCCAACCTTATTTACTTTCAGATCTTCATAGGGTGGCGCATTTATAACGAGCACAGGTTCGACACCAAAAAGTTTTTTATACTCCCTAGCGATAGGAGCAGAAACTGTCATCATTAGATCCGCCTTTTTGATGTACTTATTACAAAGATGCAAAACTGTAGGTTGCTCACGTTCGCGCCATTCCGGTATTTCTGCCAATTCTTCAGGATGATATTCGTGTGCATCAAAAACTAATTTTATTTTACCCTTTTTAAGTCTTGCGGCGATTGGTAAAGCTTCGATATCGTTAGCTATAATAAGGTCAGGAGTTTCATTTTTTAACTGATCGTAATGGATTTTTTTTATTTTCGTCCAGTAATTCCGTTCATAATAATAACCAGAACCTTTGAACAAACGGCTTTTTAGAATTCCATTAATGATTCTTGTTCTTAAACCACTTGTTTTAAGGTAAACCTGCGTTACAAAAGCAAAGAATTTTCTAAACAACCAGGGGTAATTAAAAAAATAATCAATCATTCTATACTCATAATTCTGTAGCTGAATGAATCCGACGTTTTTACAAGGGTCGCTATAACCAGCGGCGGTTATCTCATAATAATCCTTTAATGCATCAATTTGACGTAATATTCTCGGATCATTATGCAATGTGTTGTGACAAATAATCAATATCTTCTTCTTTGCGGTCACGGTCAATTTAAAAGCTGTTTTATCTCCCTCCGCATAATTGCGGCATTTATTTTAGCGTTCATTTCTTTAGCGCAGGAATCTGAGCCGGCCTTCATTCTGTTCACAGAATCTGAATCCAGTTTTGAAATAACTTCTGCTAAAGCCTTAATTGAAAAATCCTTCGAAATAATGGCATTATTATATTTCGCACTTATATCAGTCATATCCTTTGTTGGACCTAAAATCAATGCAAGGCGGCCTTGTACACTTTCGTAAAATTTATTTGGCAGACAAAATTCGTAATTGAAATTAACCGGGGGTATAAAAACTATTCCTGCATCATACTTGTTTAAAACATACGGGATCTTATCTGTTGCAACCGGATCGATAAAATTCACATTAGGATACGCTTTACTCATTTCTTTTAATTCATCCATATATAAAGGGTCCGCTACCATTAACATCAGATCTAATGAAAAGCGATCATCAACCAAACCCATTGCTTCGATCATTCTTTCCAGATGTCGTTCACGAATGGAAGCACCATGATGAATTAGACGAATTCGAGAGCCCTCGTTTTTAACCGGTTTCAGATCTACTAGCTCGCTGGCATTTGTTATAACGGTTGATGTAATCCCAAAATTAGTTTTATACGCTTCAGCGATGGAATGACCCACACAAAACATCTTATCAACTTTTGGAAAATACGTTTTACAGGTATTTAAAATAATTCCCTTGAGATGTTCCACCCAATAAAGGTTAGTATCATTTTCACCAGGCGAATATTCATGTGCATCAAAAACAAGTTTACTACTTCCATTTTTTAATTTCGCCCCCAGCGGCAATGTATAAATATCGTTCGCAATTATTAAATCAGCTTTTACATCCTTAAGCTGATCGTAATTCCTTTTTTTTACTTCGTCCCAGTACTTATTTTCATAATACATTGATTTTTTAAGGGTCATTTTTAACAAATTGTCTTTTAATTTTTTACGGACCCTTTCAGCTCTTAAATAAAGTAAAGTTCCTAATGAAAAACATTTCCTGATCAGAATGGGATAATTAAAGTAGAAACTAATTACTTTATACTTCATTTGTTCAAGCTCTATAAATCCGGTATTTCTGTTTGGGTTACTATATCCCGCTGCTACAATTTTATACTCTTCTTTTAACGCATCAATTTGGCGAAGGACACGTGGGTCGTTATGGAGCGTATTGTAACATATTATCAGGATAGTTCTCTTTTCCATCAGCCATTTAATTTACCCCATCCAGAACTTTACGGAGGTTCTTTGCTGCCTCGTTCCTGGAGAAAATGTTATTTATTGCTTTTTTGTTAGCCAGGATTGTTTCCGTACTAAGAGGATTGAACAGATCATCAATATTTTTCTCTAGTGAATCGATATCTGAAAGATGCACCCCATTCTTCCGCAGATGAATTCCCAGAGGGTTCTTGTTCTTAAGGAAAATGGTTTTACCATAATAAATAGCTTTAAACAGATTTGTCCCACCCTGATTAACATTATGATTCATGATCATTACATCAATTGAATTCAATATTCTGTAATATTCTTGCTTATCAATGAAATCGAAGATCGGGAAGAAATTCGGGCCTAAATTTTCCCTATATTTATTTGATATAAATTCGCTATACCTTTTACTACCATATGAAAGCGGTACAATGAATTTTGTCTCCGGATACTTAGACTTTATATTCTTTAGAACCGGCACCAATTCTAAATGGTTATTATGCAAAGTGGCACAATTGCCAATAAATATTTTCTTATGCTCTTTTCCAATATCATTCTTTTCCAAATAAGATGATCCATCGACCTTGTCGTCCACTTCATCAAACATTGTATAAAAAAGCGGGCCGAATTTTGGATCTATCCTGTAAAATTCCTTTATAAATAGATGATCTTCTAAACCATAATTCAAGTGGTAAACGAATTTCCTTAAGAGTTTCCTTTTTTTATCCAGGTATTGCTGTTTAGATGATTCATATGCATCCAACGCTTTCTTTTTTCTCTGAGAATAAAAATATTCTTCTCTAATGAAACGATAAGGGAATTTAAAATTCAGTGGAAATCGTATCTTTTTTACATTGTCAAGTATAGCCTCCCTGTTCCATTCATTGAATTTTGCTGCTGACAATTTATCGAATACCATATCCGTAAAGATCTCATCAGGACCGTAAAAATCACTTCCCCAAGTGCACCAGATCAAATTTACCTTTGAATCTACTTTCTCAGTAAATTCAAAAAGCATGTCTGATAATAAATGTATGAAAACGTTTTTATATGGAGCCGCTACCTTGTCAAGGTCATTCAGATCACAATTTAGAACTTTCGTGTTCTTGAATTTTTCAGGAATCAGATATTTATATTTATTCTTTTCTTTAGACTCAGAGTAATACACATAAAAATGATTATTTCCGGCCTCATTCATCTCAGAAAGGAGATCAGCGAAATCGTTAATAAATACAGTATCCTGAACTAAGTGGAGATTCATTTTTACCAGGGATTCTCTATATCTGAAGGTGTGTACAAGTGATTTCTGTCTTTATACAAGGTCGCTTTACCATCCCTCTTTAAATCAAGTGGGTTTTTCTTTATTAAACGACAAATAACCGCATAGGGAACGAAAAATGAGAAATACAATAAAGTAAGAACTATTTTCGGCATTACTTTACCGATCATTTTAGCCAACCACATCCATAAGATCGCAATTTTATCGGATGCATAATCTGAAAGGATTCCGATCAAACCAAGAATAATTGCAGAGATAAAAAGATATTTATATTGATAAAAATAAAAAAATACCAGAAGAGCTATTATCAGCGTTAGAATAACCTTTGATGAATTATTACTTTTAATTGAGCTCATATTCTTTTTGCCAATTCAGTTTTTCCTTCCACTCCGGTTGCTTTTCTTTATCAAAAAAATAATCGCCGACAATGAGATAATCCATTTCGGTGCGCATTAAACATTTGTAGGCATCCTCAGGTGTACATACGATAGGTTCTCCGCGGACGTTGAAACTTGTATTTACAATTACACCTTTGCCCGTTAGTTTTTTAAATTCGTTGATCAGTTCCCAATATTTTGGATTGGTTTCTTTGTGAACTGTTTGAATACGTGCAGAAAAATCGATGTGCGTAATAGCCGGCATCTCCGAGCGTTGATAATATAATTTCTTTAAAAGATTATAACTTTTATAATCGGCAGGTAACTGTTTACATAAATTCTTTTTAACAGGATGAACCAGCAACATATAAGGTGAAGTTCCCTTCATTTCGAACAATTGCTCGCAATCTTCAGCTAAAACTGAAGGAGCGAATGGTCTGAATCCCTCTCTGTATTTAATCTTTAAATTAAGTTTCTTCTGCATCTCCGGATTTCTTACATCACCTAAAATACTTCTTCCACCCAAAGCACGCGGACCAAATTCCATTCTCCCCTGAAACCATCCAATAACATTTCCTTCGCTGATTAGTTTTGCGGTTTTTGATGCAAGCGTATTGAAGTCGGTATGTTTCTCAAACACAGCTTCATATTTTCTTGCGGTCTTCTCAATTTCAATTGAAGAATATTCCGGCCCTAAATACGAGCCGCTCATTTCATCCAACTTACCCGAAAGTGTTCTCTCCTTCTGGAAAAATATGTGGTAGGCTGATAATGCTGCGCCTAAAGCACCTCCGGCATCACCCGCCGCAGGTTGAATAAAAATATCTTTGAAAATATTCGCTTCTTTCAATTTACCATTAGCCACACAATTCAAAGCAACGCCTCCTGCCATACATAAATATTCAGCATTGGTTAAACGTTTTGCTTCCTTTGCCATTAGTAAAACAACTTCCTCTGTGACATGTTGAATGGCCAAGGCCAAATTACAATGCACCTTTTCCAGATCGCTTTCAGATTTTCTTGTTTTAACTCCAAATAATTTCTCCCATTTATCTTCGTTTATCATGCGAAGTCCTGTTGAATAATTAAAATAGTCCTGATTCAACCAAATAGAACCATCACGCATTACTTTAATCAAACTTTGTTTTATTTTCTCCGTGAACTCTGCTGTTTGTTTTGAATCAGGATCTCCGTAGGCAGCTAATCCCATTAATTTATATTCACCGCTGTTCACTTTAAATCCTGTGTAATAAGTAAAAGCTGAATACAATAAACCTAATGAATGCGGGAAATGTGTTTCCTTTAAAATAGTAATATTATTATCCTTGCCGTGACAAATTGAAGATGTGGCCCACTCACCTACACCATCAATAGTTAGAATAGCTGCCTCTTTGAATGGTGACGGAAAAAATGCGCTGGCTGCATGTGATAAATGATGCTCAGGGAAAAGTAATTTTAATTTGCGCTTGTTGTAAGTTTCGATCTCCATCAACTCATCTTTTATTACTTTTTTCAGGAATAATTTTTCTTTCAGCCACACCGGTAAAGCAATTATAAAAGACGCAACACCTTTCGGCGCAAAAGCATAATACGTTTCCAGCAAGCGTTCAAACTTTAGCAAGGGCTTGTCATAAAAAACAACCGCATCCAGTTTATCGATACTTAATCCCGAATGATCAAGACAATATTTGATTGCGTTCTTAGGAAAACGTTCGTCATGTTTTTTTCGGGAGAAGCGCTCTTCCTGTGCTGCGGTAATAATTTTTCCATCAATAATAATTGCTGCTGCTGAATCGTGATAAAATGCCGAAATACCCAGTATTTTCATTTTCAAACTCTTAAAAATTCACTGTCGGGAACAGTGCTTTTATAATAATTCTTTGATTCCGGACCCATATTTGCAATAAGGTCGAGGATAGTTACAGCCGGAGAAAATTCACCGAATTGCTGTGAGTATTCTTTATAGGTGTAAGACTTATAAACCAAACTAATTTTGTTTTTTTTGAACAACTCCACATCGAGATATGATTCAGCCGCAGGCCCGGATAAGTAACTCGTCGCCCCAACTTTCTCAAACAATTCCATTAACCTGTCAGTCTTTGTTCCGTTTAAGTCAAAGGGTTCCGAGCGGATTATTTTTGTTTTTATATCGAGGTAATCACAAATAACCCTTGTGATGCTTACATTTAAATCGCTAAGTAATTCGGTATTTATTGAAATACCTTTTTCCCACACATCCATTGCTTCTTTAAAATAAGGGGCATTACCTAAACACAATTTAATTAAATCGGCATGTTCCTTTTTCCACGCATCATTTTTCAGGGTGACTTCATTTATATTCATTCCCAAATTTACTTTAACAGGAAGCGTGATCCACTTTAACCCGTTCAAATATTTAATTTGATTTCTATTCCTCCAGCTTCCTTTCGAATATTGTACATCATCATAAATAATGAATGTATCCACATTATCTATAAAATCAAAGTAACCGCGCCACGGAATATAGTTCGATTGAATAACGCCAACTTTCATTTAAAAAATCAATTAGAAAGTATTTTTGAAAATTTTGGTTTCAGTGTCAGAAATTTTTCTTCAAAAAATTTATACGAGATTGCAGAAAATAGTATAGTTAACGTAATACTTGAGATAAATAGCAAAATATTATATACCAAAGTTTCAGAAACAAATACAGCATTACAAAAATTAATACATAAAACGATTGCCAAAGGATTGTAAATATATAAGCCATATGAAATTTTACCCAAATACTTGAACACAGAATGCTCTAAGTTGAAGATCGGTTTAGGATTAGAAGCAAGGTTGAGTATTAAAATACTAAATAGAACTGAATAAACCTGGTTGTGAAAATGAGGCAATGTAACATTGAACAACAAACCATATAACACTGAAAGCAACACCACCCACTGAAACCATTTACTATAAACTAAATTGAGAAAAGATTTTTTTTTATTAAATAACAGATATGCCATTACCCCTCCAATAGCCATACAATCTATCCTTAAGAAATAGAGAAATTTATTAAGAATCATCAATTTAGGATGAATTGACAGATCAATAAAAGGGAAAACCAGATAAGGAAGAA
>JAHEYE010000009.1:0-5167 GCA_023251695.1 Sphingobacteriaceae bacterium
CAATTTCTTTTCTTGATAACTGATTTAGCTGTTTTTCTAACTCCAGATTAATTTTCTGAATCACATTTTCGTCGTCGCTTACTAAAATAGTCTGACTATCTATTCCGTGTTCTGCTTGCGATAATAAATCTGCTGCAACAAATTCAGAAATGCAGGTCTTGTCTGCAAGTATTGCAACTTCTGATGGTCCGGCCGGCATATCAATAGCAATTCCCTCTTTATTTACGAGTTGTTTTGCGCAGGTTAAATATTGATTGCCCGGACCAAATATTTTATAAACTTGAGGAATGGTTTCTGTTCCATAAGCCATGGCCGCAATGGCTTGTGCCCCTCCAGTTTTAAATATTTTTGTAATGCCAACTAATTTTGCTGTGTATAATATTGCGGCATTAATTTCACAGGCCGGGTTGGAAGGTGTACATAAAATAATTTCTTTGCAACCTGCCAGTTTAGCCGGCACGCCTAGCATTAAAACGGTTGAGAAGAGTGGGGCAGAACCTCCGGGAATATATAAACCTACTTTTTCTATTCCAACTGATTTTCTCCAGCAATTAACTCCTTTAGTCGTTTCAATAAATTTGACCTCTTCTTTCTGTGATAAGTGAAATTTTTCAATATTGTTTTTCGCAATCTGAATCGCATTTTTTAATTCTTCGCTTAATTTACTTTCAGCTGAATTTATCTCTTCCTGCGAAACTTCAAGACTTACCAAATCAGCTTTGTCAAATTGCAAAGCATACTTTCTTATCGCCGAATCACCATTCTTTTTGACATCTTCTAAAATTGGTTTAACAATTTCTTCCAATAACAAAGAGTCAATTGCGGGCCTCTTCAAAAGCGACTTCCAATCTTTTCTACTTGGATATTTAACTAGTTCCATTTTTTTAATTTTTTCCTAAATCCCTAAACAATCATTTTTTCTATTGGAACAACTAAGATTCCTTGTGCGCCATTTGTTTTTAATTTTTCGATGATGTCCCAAAACTGATTTTCTTCAACTACGGAGTGAACTGAACTCCATCCTTTTTCAGCTAAAGGCAAAATTGTGGGGCTTTTCATTCCTGGTAATATTTTGCAAATTGTATCCAGTTTTTTGTTTGGTGCGTTCAATAAAATGTATTTATTGTTTTTTGCACTTCTTAAAGCTTTAATACGAAACAGTAACTTGTTTAATATTTCAATTTTTTCTTTACGTAGTTTTTGATTGGAAATTAGAATTGCTTCTGATTTCAATACGACTTCTACTTCTTTTAACCCATTACTAAACAAAGTGCTGCCGGAGCTCACTAAATCGCAAATAGCATCGGCTAAACCAATTCCCGGCGCTATTTCAACGCTGCCGCTTATTTCGTGAATCTCTGCTTTCACTTTCTGTTCTTTTAAATACTTAGAGAGAATTGTGGAGTAGGAAGTAGCAATTCGTTTTCCGTTTAATGCTTTAATAGAGTTATATTTTACCTCTTTCGGAAGAGCAATCGACAAACGGCATTTCCCAAAGCCTAATTTTTCAATTATTTTTACTTTTTTGTTTTTCTCTAATAATACATTTTCTCCAACAATCCCGATATCCGCTACGCCATCTTCAATGTATTGCGGAATATCATCATCTCGTAAGAAAAATATTTCTATAGGGAAATTATCAGCATCCGTTTTAAGTTTACTGATGCCGTTGTTCACGTTTATCCCACAATCTTTTAACAAGCGAAGACTTTCTTCACTTAATCGGCCTGATTTTTGTATGGCTATCTTTAATTTCATTTTTTTAATTTTTTTACAATAAAAAAAGGCTTACCGTTATGGTAAGCCTTCGTATAATTCGTTTTGTATCAGCCTTTATAAAACACAAAATTCACCCACGCTTACCTTGTTGGAGTAAGTATGGTGGTGATGGATTTGTGTAAAATTTTTCATTTCTGTGGACAAATGTAGTTTAATTTTAATGATCTCCAAAATTATCACGCCTAAGGCGGATGAAAAATTGAAAGCATTATCGGATAAATTAGCTGTTTACTTAAATTTCAATGATTTAGTGCTCGATTAGCTGAGTTTTCAATTTCCTAAAACCTTTTTAGCTTCCGGAAGGATAAGGGTTTCCCATGCAGCATATTCTTTTGCGGAAGGATGAAGTCCGTCCGGGGCTACTAAACTTGGGTCATCCTTCATGTTTTTCGAAATTTCAAAAATATCGGCAATGTGAAGGTCTCTTTTTTGAGCTTCGGCTTTTAGTATGTCATTAAATTCAGCGATACCTTTCGAAATGTCCCTGCCGGCTGAGTAATAGCCCCCTTGCGGCGTCATACCAAAATCGGGAATTGTAACTAAAAGAATATTTTTCTTATTTGGTAATTTACTCTGAACATGATCAAGAATAAAAACAAGATTTTTTGCGTAAGTACTTGAATTCACTTCGCGCACCCAATCGTTCACACCGATGAGTAGCGTTACAAACGTTGCGCCTGACTTATCAAATACTTCTAATTCATTATCGATTAAATTCTGTGTACTGAAACCATTTCTGGAAGGATTAGCAATTAATTCAGTTTTAATGCCCGCATCATTTAAATGTTTGGTCAATAAATTAGGCCATGCATCTTTTGGGTCGGCTCCGGTACCAATAGTGTAGGAATCGCCTAAGGCGACGTATTTAATAACTGAATCATTCATATTCCTAAAGCACAAAAACAAAATTGCCACAGTGCAACAAAAAACTATGAGAATTTTTTTAGGCATTAATACTTAAAGATACTTTTTTGTTTTCGCTCTTCCCGTTTTTTAACGTTTGTTGTATCTCTTCCCCAACCAAAGCAACAAACAAATTATTTTTTAAAATATAATCTTTGTTGTTAATGATGTTTTCCAAAGCAACATAACCCACAACATAATTATAATTTCCACCGGAATAACGTTCCGTAATTTCCTCGAAATTTAGTTTTTCCAAATCAATTAAGCGGTTATATCTGAAATAAATTTTAATAAAAACATCATTTGTAAATTCGAGATCCGGATTCTGATGTTGCTTTTTGTATTCATACTTATATCCATAAGATAAAGCTGAGATATCAGAAAGAACTGCAGCACCTGTTGGATGGCCTCCGGCGCCTTTACCCTTTAAAAATTGTTCACCGGAAAATTCGCCATCAACGATAACACCGTTAAATTCATTATCCACACTGTATAAATGATTATCAGCATTTACGTATTTCGGTAAAACAAAGATTGAAACTTGATTGTCGTTTAATTTTTTAACGGTCGGCACTAATTTTATTTTGTAATTTTTTTCGTTTGCATAAGTAATATCATTCGTATGCAAAGTTGTGATACCGATATTTAAAACTTCTTCAGGCTTTGCAAAAACGCCAAAAGCATGTAAAGCAAGAATAATGGCTTTGTATTTCGCGTCAAAACCTTCAACATCATTGGTCGGATCACTTTCTGCAAAACCTTTTTCCTGTGCTTGTTTTAAAGCATCGGCATAAGATAATTTTTCGCTAATGGTTTTGGTAAGAATGTAATTCGTTGTCCCATTAAAAATGCCACTCAGTTTTTCCACCTGCTCATTATCAAAATATTCTTCCAGTGTTCTTATAATCGGAATACTTCCGCAACTTGATGCCTCATATAATAAGGACACATTGTTTTTATGCTGCAAGTCAAACAATTCCTGTAAATGCTGTGCAACCATTTTTTTATTAGCAGTCACCACGTGTTTGCCTTTGCTTAAAGCATAACTTACAATATTAAAGGCTTCGGCCGCGTCATCAATCAATTCAACAATTACATCAATTTCCGGATTATCCAGAATTTCGTATTTGTCAAATGTGAACACGCTTTTGTCGAGCGGACGTTGCTTCGTTTTATTTTTTACAGCAATTTTTACAATGTCAGCTTTAAAGCCTTTGCTGTTTTTTAATACGTGGTATAAGCCCTGGCCAACACAGCCAAAACCAAATAATCCTATTTTTAAATTCTTAGCCATTTTATTTTTTTGTTTAGATAAGTGTTAAAATTTGTTTGTTGTTTTTCCTTATGTCATTTTTATAGAAGTTCTTAATCACTTCCGTTAATTGTTTTGTTTCCAATAAAAATCCATCATGACCATAAAACGAATCAATCTCGTTGTATTGTGCATCTGGAATGTGTTTTGCAAGGAATTTTTGTTCAGTCACCGGGAATAAAACATCGGAACTAATTCCTATTACCAAAGTTTTGGCTTTAATCCCGTTCAAAGCATGTTCATACGATTCTGCCCTTCCTCTTGCTACGTTATGCGAATCCATTGCTTCCGACAAACGGACATACGAATAAGCATTGAAACGTTTGACTAGTTTTTCTCCTTGATATCTTTGGTAAGAGGATGAAGCAAAATCGTTTGTTTTATTATGATTCGTGTCTGATTGCGTTTCATTGTACGTATTATAATTCCTGTAACTTAACAATGCTATGCTTCTGGCTGCAGCTAAACCTTTTTGTCCGCCATTTTCAGTATTTGAATAATAGGTACGATCCGCTTTAACTGCTAAACGTTGCGATTCATTAAAGGCGATTCCCCATGGCGAATGTTTTGCATTGGTTGCGATGATCACCAGATTGGAAACAAGTTCCGGTTTCAGCAGCGTCCATTCCTGGGCAATTTGCGCACCTTGCGAACCACCGATTAAAGTATGAATGCCGGTGATACCTAAATGTTCGCGCAAAACGTCAAGCAAGCGGGCCTGATCACGCGTTGTGATGTGCGGAAAATAACTGAACCACGCCGCATTTGTATCTGGATTTATACTCAATGGTCCGGTTGTTCCGTAGCAAGAGCCTAAGTTGTTTGCGCAGACAATGAAGTAGTCGTTTGGATTATAGAAATCATTTTCCCCAAACAAACCTTTCCACCAGTCGAACACATCGCTGTTGGCCGTTAAGGCGTGACATACCCATATTACATTATTCTTTTCCTTGTTCAGTGTGCCGTAGCAATGGTAAGCGATATCAAGAGAGGGGAGAGTAGTGCCGCTTTCTAAAGAAAAAACCTTATTGTATTTAAATTTTTTAGCACTCATCAGTTCCCAAAAATAATTTCGTTAAACACTAATTTTTTCAATTCTGCGCTTTCAAGGATGTTCACATTGTTAACCAGACGTCTGCTTTGTTGTTTTTGCTTCGCTAGTAAAACAGATCC
>JAHEYE010000009.1:5267-8200 GCA_023251695.1 Sphingobacteriaceae bacterium
AGCGGGCACAGGTGATGCCGCCGCCGATTTTTTTGTTTTGAATTTGTGTTTTCATTTTTTCGTATTTAATTTATTTTTCCCTGCTCTTTCATCAGGGTAGGAGTTGGCACCTGTTTTCCAATCCGCCTAAGGCGGACTTTTAGTTGGTTGCCAGTGGGTCAATGAGCCTATTCTCTCGCCACTTCTTAATAAATTAATTACGCACAAGGTGAGTAATTAATCTGTTGCAAATATATGGTATTAAAAGTATACCCTCCAAATATTTTTGGTTTGAAATTGAATTCCAATAAGTTAGCGGAGAAGAAAAGACCTATCTTTCCTTTTTGATATTAGTATGCTGAAGTGGGTTTTCATTGATTTTAGAGTACAATTTGCGATTCCGGCAAACATCAATGGCATGGTACAATGCTTTTTTAAATGATTCGCCATTCGCAATGTTTTTCCCTGCAATATCAAAACCTGTTCCGTGATCAGGACTTGTTCTAACAAAACTAAGTCCTGCTGTAAAATTTACACCATTATTAAAAGAGATGGTTTTAAAAGGCACTAGTCCCTGATCGTGATACATGGCTAAAACCCCATCAAATTGTTTGTAGGTAGCATTCCCGAAAAACCCATCGGCACTGTAAGGGCCATACACCAATTTGTTTTCGTTGAAGGCTTTATTAACAGCAGGTAAAATAATTTCTTTGTCCTCATCGCCAATTACACCATTATCACCTGCATGCGGATTTAATCCTAAAACGGCAATTTTTGGTTTGCGGATTCCGAAATCTTCAATTAAAGATTTAATTAATTGATTTATTTTTATGGAAATTTGTTCTGAAGATATTTTTTGTGATACATCTTTTAAAGCTACATGTCCTGTAACTACCGCAACCCTTAATTCATCTGAACACAAAAGCATGAGTGGCTCACCGCCCAATTTATCAGCTAAATATTCGGTGTGGCCGGGATAATTGAAATCAGGTCCTTGTATATTTTGTTTATTGATTGGGGCTGTAACTAAAGCGTCAATATGTTTAGTGAAAAGTGATTCTGTTGCTTTTTGCAATGAGATGAGTGCGTATTTTCCTCCAATCTCATTTTGTTTACCCATTTCAATATTTACCTCTTCTTCATAACAACCGAATACATTTACTTTTTTTGTATTTAACTGATTAAAATCGCGGGTGTGATGAAAATTTAATTCTTCCAGACCTAAGACTTTACGGTAATAAGAAACTGTTTTTTGGGAACTGAATAAAACCGGGGTGCAAATTTCACAAATGCTAGGATCAATTAAAGTTTTAAGAATAACTTCAAGACCAATACCATTAATATCACCTTGTGAAATTCCTATTTTAATTTTCTCGTCCGACATAAATTAGAAGTACAAAGTTACATTAATGTTTCAAATAAGGGCCACTAATTTCACGAATAAGTATCAAGCATTAGTGAAAATTGGTGTAATTCGTGGCTGGCTATTCCTTAATCCAGCCTATTAAAGCAATTACTTCTTCCGCATCAACGCTTTCCCATTTCTGAGTGCTGTTATTCCAAACGGAAAGACCTTGCTGATAAGATTCTGTACCAACAACCAGTTCTTTTACAATGGCGGCTATGTTTTGTTCGGTACGTAAATTCTTTAATTGAAAATGATGTTTACCAACTTCTTTTCCGTTAAGTTTTAAAATGTGACCGTATGGATTGTTTTTACATTCGACAGAAAATCCGTTTTCAGGATTTGTAAAAAGCATTTCTGTAACAGTATTCTTTTCTAGGTCGACCAGAAATTTCTTTTCCCCAAAATTATATTGAGCTTGTGTTTTACTGATCTTGGTGAAGCTCGGCTGTTCGTTTTGCTGTTTGATAGCTGCTTTTCCAACCGGCACCGATGCTTTCGAATCAATACTCACTTTTACAAAAGTTATTTCTGTATTGTCCTTATTAAAACTCGGGTACACAAAACTGTTTTTATCCAGCCACCAAACCGACACGTCCGGTTTTTTGGATTCGGTAAACGTTTGTCCGTAACCCGCATCCGTACTCAAAACAATTTTTGGTTTGTCAACCGGATAAAAATTTAATTTGTACGGTTGAGCCGAGCGGTCGAATTCAATATCTTGTCCGGCAACAGCTTTAAATGTTAATGACTTTACCTCAGAAAATTTATTGGTTGCGAAATTGTAAATGGAATAATATTTACCCTTAAAAGCATCATTGGTATAATAAATCGCGCTGTCGTTACTGCAGCGTACCAGATTTGCTTTTTGATCGTACAAAATTTTCTTTTCTTTCAGATCAATGATGTTTCCGATTCCGGTAATTAAGTAACGGTTTTTGTAAAGAATATTTGTGCCGAGGTCGGTACGGATATAATCTTTTTCTGTTTTGCCTTCTTTTACCCGTCCTTTGAATGACATTAATTCATCACGCCCGGTATAATGGCCATTTAAAAACTTATAACTATAAACTAATTGCTTAAACTCGCCTTTACTGGCGGGATCGTAATGGACAACAATGAGGGAATAAGTTACATTTTGCGAAAAGAATTTTGAATTACAGAAAAATGTAATCAGGACAAAAACAAAAAGTGCTTTCAGTTTCATGCTTCAGACGCCATTTGTATTTATTTATTCGCAAAAAAATCAAACAGCAACCTTACGCCAACGCCCGTTCCACCTTTTCCTCGGTAACTGTCTTTTGCGGTAACAAAAGCGGGGCCTGCTATATCCAAATGTATGTAAGGGTAATTGGTGAATTTCTCCAGGAATTTTCCTGCAGTGATGGAGCCGCCGTAAGGTCCGCCAATATTTTTCATATCTGCAATATCCGATTTCATTAACTCATAATAATCTTCCCAGAAAGGAAAAACAGCAAGGCGCTCGTGAACTCGATAACTACTTACGCTTAATTTCCCAATATGTTTTTCAGGGGCGTTGCCCATAGCA
>JAHEYE010000154.1 GCA_023251695.1 Sphingobacteriaceae bacterium
CCAGGTGCGTTGCTCAATTTCAAGACCTAAGATGGATGCCGAGGCCGAATCACTGTATTTAGCATACGTATCGAAATTACTTTTTGGAGCGATTTTAATTTCTGAGATATTAGTTGAGATTTTAAATTCCGCATCATTTGAAGCACCTGTACCACGTATACAATCTGAAACACGTGTGGTATCAACACCTATCATCAAACCGCCATCATAAATTAAATTCAGAGTTTGGTACAAGAAACCAAGTCCGCTGGCTTGTCCGTCGGCACTGTAAAAATCTTTTCCTTTACTTGTTGCCGTTGTTGAAACATCATTTACTACTATGTTCAAATAATCAACATTGGCTACAACTGTAATAAAACTTTTTGCAGTATAAGTTCCGTCAGCAACAGTTAATGTAAAATTAATTGGACTGTTTGGGGTGTAGGTTGTGATGATCTTAAATGAAAATGGAGTTGATGTATTCGATAAAGTTCCCATCATTGCCAAGGCACCAATATTAATCGTGTTGGTTAAGACACTTACACCGGCATTAAGTGTAGCTAATGTTGCTGTTAAGGCAGTTGTAGGCGCTAAAAAGTTGGTGAAAACGCCACCAATTCGCAAAGTATCGTTCATGTTAAATATGTCATCATTCTTGTCGTCAAACATCAACTGATTATATACTACTGCAGGAGATAATGGATCGGTTAAAGCACGACCCAAATTAACGCGACCGGTTCCTAATTTATCTTTTCTTCCACTATTAATCGGTAAACTGTAAATGTTATCCGCTGTTTGCTTAACGCGTTCACATGCCTGTAGTGCTGAATAAGAAGGATTAAAGCTTCTCACAATAGCAACAACACCTGCAGTAACAGGAGATGCCATTGAAGTTCCCGTTTGCTGGGTATAAGAATTTCCGTTCCAGGTAGAATTGATGTTTGTTCCCGGAGCGCTCACATCAACAAAATAACCGTAAGTTGAACTAGGATTAATAATATCATTCGACTGCGTATTAGAAACCGCCATTACGTTATCGTAAGCAGCGGGATAAAATAATTCATCTAAACCCGTGTTACCGGCAGCCGCAACAACCAGCGCATCTTTATTTACAGTAGCATAAGTACAAATATCTTGTCCGAATTGTCCGCCACCCGGACCGCCCCATGAGCAATTGATAACTTTACAACCATGGTCGGCTGCATACTTGATGCCATCGTAAGCCATAGTTAATACACCTGAAGAATTCGATATTTTTACAGGTAAAAATTTACATTTAAAACCAACACCTGCAACTCCATTCGCATTGTCGGTTGCGGCAGCTGCAATTCCGCAAACATGCACACCATGCTGATTAGCCTGCCAGGTTGCATCATTATCATTCATGCCTAAATCCCATCCGCGGAAATTATCAATGTAACCGTCGCCATCATCATCAATGCTGTTAATAGGATCAGCATAATTATATTTAATGTTACTTCCTAAATCAGAGTGGGTATATTCGGTACCTGTATCAGTAATTCCAATAATTACCGTTGTATCACCTTTACTTGTATTCCATCCGTTATAGGCGTTAATTCTGTTTAAGTGATATTGCAGGGCTACGGTTGCCTGCGGATCGTTAGGTGTATAAGTTGTTACAGGAATAAAATGGGGCTCTGCATAAGCTAAAGCTTTACTTGCCAATAAAGAGTTGATTGCTTTTTCAATAGGAACTGTCCCTGAATATTTACATTCATAAATTAATGAGAGATCCACCATTTTGTAACCGAACTTATTGAATTTCTCTCTAGGCGCTTTTTCGTTAGCGAATTTCTTAGTCACGGTCGTTAACCCGATGGAATTGAAACTTTTCTGAAGTGCCGCAATGTTCATACCCTGCTCGTTACACATTGTACGGTATTGCTCTTTCACTTTAATGATTATTGTATTCTGCATATAATCATTTGCAGTAACGTTTTGCGGTAATTTATAAGCTGTTTGCGATAAAACAACAACCGACATAAATAAAGCACTTAAGCTTAAAGTAAATTTTTTCATCTTTTAAATTTTAAGAGTTATAAAAATACAAAATAAAAATCACATTACCACTTGCATTTGCAAGATGGTGATAAATAGACGGTGCTATTCGGCAAAAGTTGCTGAATATAACGGTGTTGCTCATCGCTAAACAAAATATTCCGCAAATCAAGGACTTTTAGTTTTTTTAGTTTTTCGAGAGTGGCAGGAAATTCACTTAAATTATTACTCCACAGATCGGCAATTTCAAGTTTTTCCAAATCTCCGAATTGAGGGGGTAATAACACCAATTCGTTTTGATTTAAATTGATCCAGCGTAAATTCTTTAATTTTCCTATTTCACGCGGCACATGTTCTAATCCTGTTTTACTGCAGGATAAATATTGCAGCTGAGTCAAATCACCAATCCATTCAGGTAATTCCTTGATAGAGTTTTTACTTACATCCAGGTATTGAAGGTTCTTGAAATTTGCTACTTCATCGGGAATTTTTTTGAGATGCTTTTTCCGCAAAATCAATTTAACTACTTTATCCGGATTCATTAAAGCCGAATCCATATTTGTAAACTCATCGGCATGCGCCAAAGCAACTGAGTCGAGTAATTGTGATTTGATTCCCGGTGAAACAAAAAACAAAATACTGAGTAAAGCGAGCTTTAAATATTTAAAATACGTTTGCATTTTATTTCGTCATTCTTTATTGCGTTTACTAATTCTTCAATCGAGTTGAATTTTTTTTCGTCACGTAAGCGCTCCAGAAATTCAACTTTTATATATCTTCCGTAAATATCTTTATCAAAGTTAAAAATATTTACTTCCAGTTTCAATTTTTCATCTTTATCTGTTGTGGGATTAGTACCCACATTCATCATCCCAAAACCTTTAAAGCCCTCAAGCTCAACTCCCACCAAATAAACACCATTTTTCGGGATTAATTTATCCGGATCCGGAATGGCGATATTGGCAGTCGGAAAATTTAATTTCTTGGCTAAATTTTTGCCGTGCACTACAATTCCGTTGATGAAATAATTAAATCCTAAAAATGCATTTGCTGTTTTAATATCTCCTTCAAAAAGCGCTTTGCGGATTCTCGTTGAGCTGATGTTGATATCATTAATTTCTTCGGCAGGAATTTCATTTATCTCAAAACCATATTTTCCTGATGCTGCATTAAAGGTATTAATGTCTCCTTTACGATCTTTTCCAAACTTATGATCGTAACCAACCACAAGGGTTTTGACTTTTAGTTTATCAACCAATATATTTTGAATAAACTTTTCCGGTTCAATTTGAGAAAATGCTTTTGTAAAAGGATAAACAATCAACACATCAATTTTTTCACGCTCAATAAGCTCCGTTTTTTCGTCGAGGTTCGATAAAAGTTTAAGATCGGTTTGATCGGGGAAAAGTACTTTTCGGGGATGCGGCTCGAAGGTAAAGACCACACTTTTCCCGCCTTTTTCTTTACTGATTTGTATCAGTTTTTGAAGCAGTTTTTTATGCCCGCGATGAACCCCGTCAAAAGTACCGATGGTAACAATACTATTGTCGACAAAATTCCATTTATCTAAATCCTTAACTACTTCCATTTTAGGGTAAAGAACGCAAAAATAAAGCTTCCAAAGTTATTAACATATTTTTTATTAGATTTAAAAAAATACCTACATTTGCCCCCAAATTTTAGAAACGTATTTTCATGTCGAAACAAAACGGAAAAATCACGCAGGTAATCGGTCCTGTAGTTGATGTTAGATTTGATTTAGAAGGCGGCAAATTGCCAAATATTTTAGATGCTTTAGAAATTGTTCGTGGTAACGGACAAAAATTAATTTTAGAAGTTCAAAAACACATTGGCGAAGATACCATTCGTGCCATTGCGATGGATAGTACCGACGGTTTAAGTCGCGGTACCGAAGTAACTTCTACAGGCACGGCAATCATGATGCCTACCGGTGACAAGATAAAAGGCCGCTTGTTTAATGTTGTAGGTGAAGCCATTGATGGAATTAATAAAGTAAGTAACGAGAACGGATACAGTATTCACCGTGCTTCTCCTAAGTTTGAAGATTTATCTACCTCAACTGAAGTTTTATTCACTGGTATTAAAGTGATTGACTTAATCGAACCATATGCAAAAGGCGGAAAGATTGGATTATTCGGCGGTGCCGGTGTTGGTAAAACCGTATTGATACAGGAATTGATTAATAACATCGCAAAAGGCCATTCCGGTTATTCTGTTTTTGCCGGTGTAGGCGAGCGTTCGCGTGAAGGGAACGATTTATTACGTGAAATGATTGAATCAGGCATCGTGAAATACGGTGAAGATTTTAAACACTCCATGGAAAAAGGAGGATGGGATCTTTCGAAGGTTGATATTAAAGAATTAGAAAAGTCACAAGCAACTTTCGTGTTCGGACAAATGAACGAGCCTCCGGGAGCGCGTGCACGTGTTGCTTTATCAGGATTAACAATGGCAGAATATTTCCGCGATGGCGGCGGAACCGGAGAAGGAAAAGACATCTTATTCTTTATTGATAATATTTTCCGTTTTACGCAAGCAGGTTCGGAAGTATCTGCATTATTAGGCCGGATGCCTTCTGCGGTAGGTTATCAACCGACCTTAGCAACTGAGATGGGTGCCATGCAAGAACGTATTACTTCAACCAAAAAAGGATCTATCACATCGGTTCAAGCGGTATACGTACCTGCCGATGACTTAACGGACCCTGCCCCTGCTACTACTTTTGCTCACTTAGATGCTACAACTGTACTAAGCCGCAAAATTGCTGAATTAGGTATTTATCCTGCAGTAGATCCGTTGGATTCTACTTCCCGTATTTTAACATCAACCGTTTTAGGTGACGCACATTACAATTGCGCACAACGTGTAAAAGGAATTTTACAGCGTTATAAGGAATTACAGGATATCATTGCCATTCTTGGTATGGACGAATTAAGTGAAGAAGATAAATTGGTTGTGCACCGTGCACGACGTGTTCAACGTTTCTTATCGCAGCCTTTCCACGTTGCAGAGCAGTTTACCGGTTTAAAGGGTGTGTTTGTTAGTATCGAAGATACCATCAAAGGCTTTAACATGATATTAGATGGTAAAGTTGATGAATATCCTGAGGCTGCATTCAACTTGGTTGGTAACATTGAAGATGCAATTGAAAAAGGCAAGAAGATTATTGCTGAGTCTAAATAATTAATAATTTCCGGTTTTTAGTTTAAGGTTTAACGCCAAACTATTAAAATCAGAAACACGAAACATGAAACTAGAAATCATTACACCAGATAAAAAATTATTCGAAGGAAGTGTTAAATCCGCTATTTTCAGCGGCACTGATGGTTCTTTTGGGGTTTTAAGTAATCATGCTCCTATGATTGCTACTTTAAAAGCAGGAAATATTGAAATAACCGAAGATTCAAATAACAAACAGTCTTTCCCTGTTAAAGGCGGGGTTGTTGAGGTTCTTAATAATAAGGTAATTGTTCTGGCCGAATAACTTTGGCATTATATTTGTAAATAAAAGGGAAATTGAGAGATTTCCCTTTTTTGTGTCTTTCTTTTTGTAAATTGTAGTATAAATTAAAACAATCATCCATGAAAACAGGATTAAAGTTCCTTTTATTTGGCGCATCATTTTTAATGATGCTATCATCCAAGGCTCAGAACTTCAGCGGAAACGATATCAGAAATGCTTGCAACGATTTGGTTCCTGAGCTAAACCTTCAGAATAAAATTTTATTTATTAACGTGTGGCAGTCTTCAGATCTTGCTTCACGCGAAAATAATAAAGAATTTTTAAGGGTGAGTTCCATTTACGAAAAAGCCAAATTAAAAAATGGCCAAGCCGGTATTGTATTTATCAACCTTAGTATCGACAACGAATTATATAATTGGATTATTGCCACAAAAAAAGATTCACTTGTATCCAATTATAATCTTGAAAACACTTCCGGAAAATACAAATCACTCGCTAATTATTTTGATGGGAAAACCGGTAATATGGTAATTGGCAGCGATGGAACTCTTATAACACGTGATATTAAAAAAGAAGATTGCTTTAACTTATTCAAATCATTTATAACCCGGTAATATTATATCCTATGAGAAAAATTATTTACATACTTGCCGGGCTTTGTTTGTTATCTGTAACAAAGGCTCAGGTAGTAACGGCCAAAGATTGTACAACTGCGGTAAACGTTTGTACGAGTAATTCATTTTCAGTGGCACCGGCAGGTCCGGGTTTTACTGATTTTACAACTGCCTCCAATATTTCTAACCCAACTTCAAATCCTGTAGGTGTTGTTCCCGCTGGAGGATTTGGTTGTTTGAAAGCTGGTGAATTAAATCCTACCTGGATGATTATTAATATTCAAACACCGGGTACTCTCGAATTTTCGATGGGTGCAGGTACAGGACCGGGTGCACAATCCGGATGCTACGATTGGATTATGTGGCCTTATAATGCATCAACCTGTTCGGGTATTAATGGAAATACACAAGCCCCTATCCGTTGTTGTTGGAACGCTATGTGCTCCGGCGGTACCGGACTTGCATCAGCAGCTAATCTCCCTGCAGGCGGATCCGCTCTTGACTTCGGCGCACCAATCAACGCCAACTGCGGTGATAAGTTTATTATGTGTTTTTCAAATTACAGTAGCGTAAGCACATTGGTTCCATTAAATTTTTTCGGAACTGCAATTGTATCCTGTTCACCTTTATCAAGTACTCTTTCTATTAATAGTTCTTCAATTTGTTCTGGCGCAGTAGCTACTTTATCAGTAGCATCATCTCCGGGAACAACATATACCTGGCAGCCCGGGGGACAATCAGCGCCTTCAATAACAGTTTCACCTGTTACAACTACTAATTATACTTTATATGCGACAAATGCTTGTGGCACTTTTTCAGGAACGGCTTCTGTATTAGTTTCAACGGCAATGAGTTTGTCTTTCTCAAATACAAATGGAACTTGCGTTCCCGCAGCTTTAGGTTCTTCAACTGTTACTGTAAGCGGTGGAAGTTCGCCTTACACTTATTCGTGGTCGCCTTTTGGCGGAACCTCTCCTTCTGCCTCCGGTTTAACAAGCGGGACTTATTCTGTTAAGGTTACAGATGCATTAGGATGTACGGCAACAGCTTCAACAAGCATTTTTGCTCCCGCCCCATTCAGTTTTTCAGTGAGTGTTGGTACCAATAGTATGTTAACCTGTACAAACAATTCGGTTGTTATCAATGTCTCAACAAGCTCTACATTAACTAACATAACGTACACCTGGACCGCGCCAAGCAGTGCAACCACAACAGGAAGTTCATATACGGCAACAAACGTGGGAGTATATACGGTTGTGGGCAGCGACCAGACCGTTGGTTCATGTACCGATACCCAAACTTTTGCAATCACTCAAAATACTGCTGCGCCTTCAATGACGGTTAATCCTGCGACAACACAAAGCATAACCTGTAATGGGGCCTGTGCCCAGTTTACTGCCATTACAACCTCTACTACTAATTTAGTAGGGACATGGTTAGATGGTACGGGACCGGTTGTAGGGCCCTCAGGAACACCGTTGTTATTATGTGCAAGTGCACCCGGAACTTATACAGCAATGTTTTGCAGTACAATTAACGGATGCTGTGCTTCACAAACAGTTGGTGTAGCTTCCAATACAACAGTACCTACTCTTAGCGTGACAGTTTCAACTACTAATGGATTCACGATTAATTGTACAAACCCAAAAGTTATTATGAATACGAATTCCAGTGGTACTTGTGCGCCTGTAGGTTATACTTGGACTCCCTTAGCAAATCCAACCGCCTCGGTAATGCCCGTAGCCGGAGGTTATACCGCAACAGTTCCTGGTCAGTATGAAGTACAGTTTCATGATTGTAATTTTTGCTACGTAAAAACAACAGTTAACGTATATATTGATACATTAAGGCCAAGTCCATCTTCAATAACAAATATGGCAAGTAATGGCTATACTATCAATTGTTACAATCCTACTTTGATTGCAACAGGTATAACTAATCCTATTTTACCTCCAACTAGTTATAGCTGGACTCAACCCGGACCTTTAACTATATCATCTAATACAACGCTCATCTCAATGGGAAGCATCACCAGCGGATCAACAGTTACCTATACAGTTTCTGCTATGGGCCCTAACGGAT
>JAHEYE010000155.1 GCA_023251695.1 Sphingobacteriaceae bacterium
TCCACTCGGCTTTTAAAAACGCCATGGCGCCATCAGCAATATAACCTGCTAATTGTTTCATGTTATCGTCGCCGGCATCTTGTTTACTTACCCAGGCCGATTTGATGGCCATTACAATCAGTCCGATTATTCCTAAAACAGGAATTAAATAAATTACATTTTCATTCATAATAATTAGAATATAGGGGTGCAAAAATAGGAAATTTGTTGCAATTTTGAAATTCTATATTGCATTGATAATCAATTATTTAACATAAATATTAGATTTTATTCATTAAAACCAAAAAATCATTTAATAGTGTTATGGAAATTCAAACCTGGATTTGAAACTCCCTTTAATTTTTAGTACTTTTAATAGTATTGAATAATAGTTGATGAATAAAAAATTTACACTTATTTTTTTAGTGGTACTTGGGTTTGGAAATTTGATTTCTCAGATTTACTATTCTTTTCCTTCTGATAGTGCATATTGGAATGTTGGATTGTCATGTCAGGTACCTTTCTGTCCTCCAAATGCAATGGTCCAGCCATACCAAACTTCTCAAAATGCCGATACCATATTGAATGGAATTGTCTACCACAAATTATATGATAAAACCTCCGGTAATACGTTGCATAGTTTTTATAGGGAAGCCAATAAAAGAATATATTCAAAATATCCACTAGGGACTATTTTCGGGAATGATACTTCAGAATTTATACTTTATGATTTTAATATGGTGATAGGTGACAGCTTTGTCGTTAAAGTTCCTTCGTCATGGATCGGTAGTGGCCCTTTAAGTAAGCAACCGGTAATTTATCTTACTTCAACGGGAACAATAAGTGTAAACTCAATAGCACATAAAACATATTATTTCTCGTATAATAATTGCACACCGTGTCCAATCAACATACAATGGATAGAAGGTGTTGGAAGCTCAAGCGGTTTATTTTATAATTTGAACTATAAACCGTGGGGCAGTTGTTTGTCATATCCGGCGCCCTACAATATTTACCTATTATGCTTTGGACGAAATTACTATACTTACCCTTATACTTCCGGAGGTTGTGTGCTGAGTATAAATGAAAATGGTATATTACAGGAGTCAAAAATATATCCAAATCCTTTCACTGATTTTATCACCATTGGAAATTTAACCGAGAAAAATGATATGACGGTTGAGATTATTTCTTTGATTGGACAGAAACAAAATTTTATTATGGAAAAGCAGAAAAGCTCAATAATAGTTTATACCAAAGAAATTCCTTTCGGAGTTTATTTTCTTCAGATCAGATCGAAAGAGGGTTTTTATTCTGAAAAATTACTTAAGATCGAGTAATCCAAAGCTATTCTAATTCCAAAATTCTGTTTAACTTCGTTTCTTAATGGAACATTTCGACCTTATAGTCATTGGCGGTGGACCCAGCGGATATGCGGGTGCCATGCGGGCGATTGACTTCGGCAAAAAGGTTCTTTTGATTGAAAAGAAAAAATTAGGTGGCGCAGGCGTTTACGACGGAGTACTCACATCAAAAACCTTGTGGGAATATTCGATGAAAGTTTCCGCCACACGGGAAATGGTTCCTGACTTTAAAGTGAATTTTAAGGAAATGGAAAAAACAGTCAACGAAGCTGTGTTCGAGCGCAAAACACAAATGACTGTCCATTCCCAACTTTTACAAAACTCAAATAACCGTTTATTTTATTACGAAAAAGGCAGCGCCTTTTTTATTGATAAAAACACCATAGAAATTACGAAAGACGACGGTACTACAAAAAAAGTGTCGGCCGATTTTATTTTAATTGCTACCGGAAGCAGTCCACGTATACCTAATAACATTACGGTCGACAATAAAACAATTATGACCAGCGATGGCATAAAAAATTTAAAGGAGATTCCAAAAAGCATGGTGGTATTGGGTGCCGGTGTTATTGGTTGTGAATTCGCGACTATTTTTTCAAATCTCGGACAAACAAAAGTTTATTTAATTGATAAAGCCGATCGCATTTTACCTTTTGAAGATTTGGATGTGGCCACTGTTGTTTCGGATAGTTTAAAAGCACAAGGCGCCACTATTCATAGCGGTGCATCTTTAAAACGAATGGATATTAAAGAAAACTGCGTTGAGTACGAGTTGGAATATAAAGATGGACGTAAAGAAATTATCCGTGTTGAAAAAGCTTTGGTCTCGATAGGGCGTGCGGCTAATGTAGAACATTTAGGTTTGGAAAATGCCGGTGTAAAATTAAATGACCGCGGTAGTATTTGGGATGATGATACACAAACCAACATCAGTAATATTTTTGTTGCCGGCGATGTAACAACAGAAATGGCTTTAGTAAATGTTGGGGAACGTGAAGCGCGCCATGCAGCTGTCAGAATGTTTGGTACAACCGTTAAGCCCCTCACTTACAAAAACATTTCCACCATTATGTTTTTAAATCCTGAAGTAGCTTCTGTAGGAATGAGTGAACAGGAATTAAATACAAAAAATATTCCGCATAAAGTGGTGAAACTGGAATACAGCATTAATGCCAGGGCGATTGCGATGCGTAAAACAAAAGGATTTTTAAAAATTATTGTCACCAACGACAGCGGCATGCGTATTCTGGGTATGCGCGTGGTAGGCGAACATGCCAGCAGTGCCATACAAGGTGTTGCTTATTTAATCCACACCAATCAGGGTATCCGTGAACTGGCAGAAATGATGCATCCCCATCCAAGCATTATCGAAGGTGTTCAGGAATGTTTACGGATGCTTTTAAATAAATCTATTTACAAACCTTACGTGTTTAACGATAAATTAAAGTGTTACGTTTCCGAAAACGGAGTGTGTACTCCCGTAAAAAGCCTGATGGACTAATTAAAAAAAGAACGTAAAGCTTGTCCCCTTTTCCTTATCGATTTGTACTTTTCCGTTTAACTGACCAGTTAATGAATTAATAAGCTGTAAGCCCAATGTTGCCGGATTTTTGAAATTAATTTTTCCTTTTATCCCCACCCCGTTATCGGCCACTATTAAACGGCAATGGTAGTTCTTATTCACAATTGACCGCAACTCAACTTTTACTTCGCCTGTCTTATTACCCGGAAAAGCATACTTGAACGCATTTGAAAGCAGTTCATTAATAATTATCCCGCAAGGAATTGCGGTATCAATATCAATGAATTTTTCACGGATCTTTATGCGCAGGTTAACTTTTACATTTTGGTTCACATTATATGTTTCTGAAATAAAACGCACCAATTCAGAGAAATATTCCTCTGCATTAATCTTGGAAAGGTCTTTTGAACGGTACAATTGTTCGTGAATAATAGCCATCGACTTAATACGGCTTATGCTTTCAAGATATTTATCTCTGGCAGGTTTATCATGTATGCTTTCGGCCTGCAAGCTCAATAAGCTGGAAACAATCTGTAAATTATTTTTTACACGGTGATGAACTTCCTTAATAAGAACTTCTTTTTCGGCCAATGAGGCTTTTACTTTTTCCTCGATGGTTTTCCTTTCCAAAAATGCAGGAACAGATAAGTCGGCGTTCTTTTTCTTATCAGGTTTAAGGTAACCACCAATCTTATTTGGTGGCGCCATAATAAATGTACAATGTTTATCCCCTTTGGCGCGGCACGAAATTTCGACAGCAGTTAATGGAATACCAAAACTTTCCTCACACCAGCCACTTGAATAACCGGAATTCATAATACAAACCGGTACCTTCGATTTTTTTCCGGCACGCAACCAGCTATCGGCCTCGAAGGAAAAAGGGTGATGATATTTCAGGAAATAATTTTCGTCCGGACTCGGTTTACTCTCCGGTAAAATATCCACAAATGCCCAGCCCGAATATGCAAAATGAATAGGCCCTGCCGCTAATTTACTAATAGGATCCTTTAATTTCATTTTCTTATGAAAGCTTCTTGCGTCCTCTAAACCAATAACGTGTGCTATATCGAACAAAATATTTTTTCCGATATTAATCGCCTCATCTTCCCCCCTATCACTATATAAATGCTTGAATGAATTCAAAAAATCATACGATAAAGCTGATGCCCTCACCAATACATAGCGCTCGTCATTAATATCAATTGTGCCCTTGGAAGGCGTAAACTTTAAGGATTTAAAATAATCTCCAACTGTTTGTTCGGCTTTACTAAAAATAGGTGCAAAAGGTTTTGGGGCCTTTACTTTAGGTTTTGTATCTTTTTTTAATACGGATCCCCTGAGCTTTTTGTTTTCGCTTTTCAGAGATTTTATCTCTGCCTTTAATTTTAATATTTTAGCTTTTTCACTTTTCATTTCTATAAGGACAGAGAACCTTAACAATCTTCAGTGCAGAGAATCGAATACTATACGAAAATACAAAAATTTGACTTACAGAATAAAATTAAGGCTTTATTTCTAAGGAAAAACTATTTTCCCAAAAACTATAAGGTTTAACACAAAGGATACCTTCCTTCTTGTTTATTTCGCCCCCCACGTTCACTGAATCCGCAATTCCAAACCATGGCTCCAGGCAAACAAAATGATCAGAATCTTTTTTAGCCCATATCCCGAAATAAGGCCAGTCTTTACAACCTAAAGTAATTTTAGTATTTGACTTAGAGGAACAAAGCCTCACTTTTTCTACTTGCTTATTCTTAAATACAAGTGCGTCATTATTGAAAAGTTGGGTACTTAATTGCAAACGGCCATCCTCTAATTTTAATTTATATGTTTCACCACTTAAGAGGCCGGCTGATAATTTTTCACAGACTAATTCCGCTTTTTTATCAAATTCCAGATAGGAATCCATTAAATTAAGGCATTTAAACCCCGGATGCGCCCCGATACTGAAAAACAAATCGCTTTTATCAGGATTAAAAACTCTATAACTTACTTTAACCCTTTGGTTTTCTAATTCGTAACTGATCCGTAAAGAAAAATGAAAGGGATAAAATTTCAAAGTCTCCTCACTTGCAGTTAATTCAAATTCCAATAGGTTTTCTGTTTTTCTGATTAGTGCAAATTCCATATCCCTTGCAAAACCATGTTGACCGAGCCTATACTCCGTGTTATTATACCTAAATAAATTCTCTTTTAGTTTGCCAACCACCGGAAACAATACCGGTGCATACCGAGGCCATATTTTTTTATCGGACTGCCAAAGAAGTTCTACACAATCGTATTTAAGTGAAACGAGTTCGGCTCCAAAAGAATTAATAGTTATTGAAATTCTTTTATTTGAAATTGAATGATGAGTCATTATAAAATCATAACCCCTTTAATATCCGATGCTTTATTGTAAATAAGTATGATCTCATCTGTGCTCATCATCACTTCCTTTATTGTAATACTAATGTATTTACCTTTATCACTTTCTTTGGTGTGGATTTCTGCATTTTCACTAAAGAGATTTTCAACAAGTGCAATCTTCCGGTGTTCGGCATCCATTATAAACTTGAACATGTAAACCGTCGGATAGCTTTGTGTCTCATCCAGTTTTTTTCTCAGTTCAGCAAATTTATCCTCACTCATCCGTGCTAGAAATAATGATTATAAATTAATACTACCCCAAAAATTATAAGCAAAGTGCCGGTTGTAATATTTACTAAGTGCATAATTCTGTCCGTAAAAAACTTTTTAATCTTCCCTGCTAAAAAAACCTTGAATAACTCAACTGTGAATACCAGGCCTAGAACAATCGAAAAATAAATTACCATCTTAACTACCGAATAATTAAAAGACTTTCCCACACCGGTTACATTGCCCAGCCATAAAAACCACACAGCAGGATTAAAAAGATTCATAAAAAAACCTTTCAATAAAAATACCATACTTGAGGGAGCCTTAATCTCTATGTTCTCCTCCGATTTGGTTATTGGCCTACGGTAATGAAATGCGCCGAAAACACAGAGGATAATTCCGGCTAAAATTCCAGCAAAACGCTGGTTCTTTTCGTCCTGTAAAAAATTTATGGCGCCGTAATGCACCATCAGAATAATCACAACGCAAACAAATAAATCGCTAAGCACTACCCCACCTGCTAAAACAGCCCCGTGTTTGTATTCATGCTTTATCCCGGTATTTATCAAAGCAAAGAATGCAGGCCCGAATGAAAAGGTCAGCAGAATTACAATTATTATGGTCGGATATATTAAATTTAAAATCAAACTATTTACGGTTTTCTAAAAAATTCAACCAATCATCATACATTTTTCCTTTGAGAACCCGCGGGAATTTATGCTGTGAACCCAATTTATTTTTTGCTGCCAGAAACTCCAGAAACATTTCATCCGGCAAGGCGGTTATGATTATTTCTTTTAACGCTGCGGTCCGTTCAACCTTATAATCATCGTTCAGAATTTTTAAATGGCCATCAATTTTTTCTTTCAATACTTTTTCATCCACCATTTTATCAACGCCTACATACCAATGGTGCGCAAATAAATTTTCGAAAGGAACGCCTGCCACACAAAATTCATTAATCTCAATGCCTAATTCATCGGCTGTTAATTTAACAGCACGATTCATGTTGTCCACCGACAAATGTTCGCCGCACATGCTTAAGAAGTGCTTGATGCGTCCGGTAATAATTACTTCCAAGCGGCGCAAATCCGTAAATTTAACCGTATCGCCCAAAATGTACCTCCAGGCTCCGGCACAATTTGTAATAACCATCACATAATCTGTGTCCAATTCCACTTCACTCACATCAAGGACTGTATAATTTGACTTTAAGTTTCCTTCCTCGTCAAAATTTGCTTCATTAAAAGGAATGAATTCAAAAAACACTTTGTTATCATACAGAAGTTTCATTCCCTGCTCTTCGTTTGGGCGCTCCTGATAAGCAAAAAAGCCCTCTGATGCCAAATAAGTATCACAATAAATAAGAGGGAAAGCGGTTAATCTTTCCAGACTGCTTTTATACGGCATGATGGCAACACCACCATGCACAAATATGCGCAAGTTAGGCCACACATCATGTACAGTTTTTACATTGTAATGTTTAATGATGCGCTCGAATAAAATTTGTATCCATGCAGGAACTCCGCAAATAAAACCAACGTCCCAGCTCTTTGCGTTAACAACTATATCATGCAATTTAGTTTCCCAATTCGCCTGATTACGGATTTTTTTTCCCGGTAAAGTAAAATTCTGGAACCATTTCGGTTGTGTTCCGGTAGTAATGCCACTGAGATCGCCGGAATAATATTTTCCGTTGTAATTTAAATTCGTGCTTCCGCCCACCATTAAAATGCGTTTCTCATAAATTTCTTTCGGTAATTTATAATGAACTGTAGAAAGAATTTGTTTTAAAGTTCCACGTTGAATGGACTTAATCATCTCTTTGGTTACAGGAATATGTTTACTCGCAGATTCTGAAGTTCCGGAACTTAATGCAAAATATTTTATTGTACCGGGCCATGTGATATAAGCTTCGCCGTTTAATGCACGCTTCCACCATTTATCGTACATGGTTTGGTAATCAAAAACGGGAACTGTTTTTTGATAAGCCGAAATAGGATCAACTTCCAATAATAATTTATCGAATTTGTATTCTTGTCCGAATGCCGTGTTCTGCGCTTTTAATAATAATTTTCTCAGCTCTCTTACCTGGCGCTTATACGTACTTCTCCGCTGAGGAATCCGTCCTCTGAAAGTGATTGCACGTTTTATTAAAGAACCAAGGATTGCCATAATTTAATTAAGAATTAAGAATGCAGAATTAAGAATTATTTTAGGTATCTGAAATCGTGGTTGTTTTTTATTGTTTTTAGGGAGTGGTACATGAGTTTGATAACATCTTCTACATCTTGCTTGTGTACACTTTCGACTGTAGTATGCATGTATCGCAGAGGTAAAGAAATAAGAACAGAAGCGATACCATCAGTACTATAAGCAAAGGCATCTGTGTCTGTTCCGGTTGAACGGGAAGCAGCCTGACGCTGGAAATGAATCTTGTTTTTCTTTGCTGCATCAATCACCAATTTCAACAAATTATTTTGTACTGCTGGTGCGTAACTTAACACCGGACCTTTACCGCAAGCCTGATCACCACTTGTAATTTTACTCATCATCGGGGTTTGCGTACAATGACAAACATCCGTAACGATAGCAACATCCGGATTTATTTTGCGTGATATCATGGTTGCTCCATTCAAGCCAACCTCTTCCTGAACTGCATTTACAATGTAT
>JAHEYE010000156.1 GCA_023251695.1 Sphingobacteriaceae bacterium
GCTGTTTTTTCCATCATAAAAGAAAAACAGTTTTCGATCCACGCCATTGGGAATTCGGCTATAAAGAAAATTGACTGAAATACCACGAACAAAACCAATAACAAAATGCTATATCCGAAAAAAGGATGCGTAATCAGTTTATCCGCTTTATCGGTATTGCGGCGCGTTGTGTTGCCCGGAAGCGTGACGGTTTTAGTAAATATATAATTGATAATTTTATACCTGTAAAGGCTATCTTTTTCTTCGAAGGCATTTAGCTTGCTTTTATATGCTTCTGTCTCTTCAAATTGTTTTGAGATAATATTTTTAAATCCTTCATGTCCAAGTTCGTTTGATTTATCTACATCGTAAAATGAATTTTCCGAAATGACAGCGGAAAAAACACTACTTTTTAATTCTTCGGTCCCTTCTCCGCTTCTTGAATTAACGCACACAATTGATATGCCCAACAGGCGACTTAATTCTTCTGTATTAATTGCTATTCCCAGCTCTTTGGCCTCATCAATCATATTCAGCACAACAACAACCGGAATTTTCAGGTCAATTATTTGTGTTGATAAAAACAAATGCCGTTTTAAATTAGATGCATCAGTAACAACAACTGCCACATCAATATCGTCACCCAATAAAACTTTACAGGCCACTTCTTCGTCGAGTGATTTTGGATACAAGCTGTATGTGCCGGGTAGATCGGTTATTTTAAGTTTAAGTCCTTCCTTTGTATTTGTAAAACCTTCATGCTTGTCGACCGTTACACCCGGGTAATTCCCGGTTTTTTGGTTGAGTCCGGTGAGCACATTAAACAAAGTGGTTTTGCCTGAATTGGGATTTCCTAATAAGGCAACAGAAAAAGTTTTTTGTTTTATTTGAGGAGCGGTAGTTTCCATGTTAATCCTCTAACACCACAGCTGAGGCTTCTTCTTTCCGCATGCTAAGTTGATATCCCGAAACTTCGATGACGATAGGATCGCCAAGCGGGGCAATTTTTGAGAGGGTAATTTTTTCTCCCGGCAAACACCCCATTTCAATAAGCTTTAAAGCCAGGTCTTTTTTAGAAAATGATTTAATAATCCCGCTTTCACCTATCTTTAACTTATCAAGGGTTTTCATTGGAGCAAAGGTATGTTTTCCGGTACTTTTTTACATACCATAAACAGGGTATGCTATGCTAATTTCCCTTCGAAAATGAGTTTATCAGGCGTATAGCTTAAATGATTTATTCCGGCGTTTTTCCCCTTAATAAAAGTTCCGAATTTATTTTCAATGCCTAATGCTTCAGCGCCGTTATAAGTGGCCCATTTTAAAACATCGGCTATTTGTACCCAGTTAAAATTCTTTAGCAAGGCATTTATTTCACTTACCATTGACAAAGATTTGTTGCTTGCAAGGCTGTCGGTACCGATAACCATTTTACAATTTTCTTCCACGAAATTCTTCAGGTTTGGTAAAATATTTTCGATATACAAATTAGCATTCGGACATAAACACCAAAACAATTCTTCATGAAATCTCTTAGCCCATTTAATATCTTCTTTTTTTGTGAAGGTGTTATGCACGAGCAGTAAATTTTTTGCCGGCGATAAATGAGGTAAATAGCTTTGAAGTGAAGAGGGTTTGCCTGACTCAAAATGGCTGATGTTTATTTTCAAAAATTCATACAACTCTGTAAAAATTCCCTCTTTGCTTTTAAAAAACAAGTCTTCATCCGCGTGCTCCTGATTATGAATGCTGAGTGGGAATTTTGTATCGCGCACATCGCTGCTTATTTTTTCCATCAGCGCATCCGAAACGCTATAAGGCGCATGAGGCACCAGCGAATTTTTAAGGTCTGCCCTGCTCGCTCCCCGTTGTAATTCTTTCCCCATTGCAAAAACATATTCAGCCTGTTCCGGATCAAAACCAATTAACTCAAGAAAAGTGTGGTAAAATAAAGGACTTTTTTGTTTTACATCAAACGAATCCACGGTGTTGGAAATATCACCAACCGCCACTGTGCCATTCTCCCACATAAATTTATCAGCATTAACAATAGCCGATTGAATTTCCTCTTTTTGAAATGCCCGCCTCTTTGTAATAATTTCTTTGGCAAAATTTAAAAGTCCGCTTTTTTCGGCTATAAGTCCCTTCATGTGGCTTAACTCCAAATGACAATGTGCATTGACAAATCCCGGACAAATAATCCCATCGTAATGTTCAATTTTTGATTTTTCAATTGTCTTTCTCTTCGCATACTCCACAAAACAGTTACTATCGTTCAAAATCAAAATGGGTTTATCATTCAAAAAAGATTTCCCATCGAATATGTAAGTAGCCGATATATACCGCATATTGCAAATATAATAAAGATGCTGAAACAAGTTCAGCATGACAAAAAGGAGTATCTTTGCCCCATGTCTGCAAAAAAAGATATACGCAAACTTAGTCTGGAAGAATTAGGCCAATTGGTAAAACAAAAAGGCGAACCGGCTTTCCGCGCCAAACAAATTTACGATTGGCTATGGGCTAAGCGCGCTGTTACTTTTGATGACATGAGTAATTTGTCGAAACCTATGCGTGATTGGTTGGATGAGAATTTTATCATTAATGCAGTTGAAATTCACGATTTACAAATCAGTAAAGACCAAACCATAAAGTGTGCGATGAAATTGCACGACGAGTATGTGGTGGAAAGTGTTTTAATTCCGTCGACGGATAGAATGACAGCCTGTATATCATCGCAAGTTGGGTGCAGTTTAACTTGCGGATTTTGCGCTACCGGAAAATTAAAACGGATGCGTAATTTAAATGCTGACGAAATTTTTGACCAAGTTGTTTTAATCCGTGATCAGGCTAAAGAACATTACGGTGCTCCGCTTACCAATATTGTTTATATGGGAATGGGCGAGCCTTTATTGAATTACGCCGAAGTTTTAAAATCTACAGAAAAAATTATTTCTCCCCAGGGCTTAGGCATGAGTCCTCAGCGAATTACAGTTTCAACAGCAGGTGTTGCGAAAATGATTGAAAAATTAGGCGACGATGGCGTTAAATTTAATCTGGCTTTATCATTACACGCAGCCAATGAAGAAAAGCGAAATAAAATAATGCCAATTAATGAAACTAATAGTTTAGAGAATCTGGCAAAAGCTTTAATTTATTTTACTGAAAAGACCGGAACCCGTGTTACTTTTGAATACATTGTTTTTAAAGATTTTAATGATAGCGCCCAGGACGCTCAAGAGTTGGCAGATTATTGCAAGCGCGTAAAATCGAAGGTTAACATTATTGAATACAATCCTATTGATGGAGGCGAATTTAAGCAAACCACCCCCGAACGTTTGGGCGCTTTTATCAAGCACCTCGAAAAAAACAACATTATCGTTAATGTTCGTCGTAGCCGCGGTAAGGATATTGATGCCGCCTGTGGTCAATTAGCCAATAAAAACAAATTAGCTGAGCAAGAATTGAAATAAGCCGCTGATTTCACAGATTATCGCAGATAATTAATTACAATCCGTGAAAATCCGCGTAATCCCTGTCCGCCGGTAGGAGGATGTGGCTAACCTACTACACTCCTAAAAAACTTCTATATTTGTTATTCTAATTGCCATCTGTAACACAAAATATTAAGGCTCCCGTTGCGGAGCACATGAAAATTTTTGAATCGAAGTTTAAAGATTCGATGAAAAGTTCTGTGCCGCTGTTAGACAAAATCACCAATTATATTGTAAAGCGTAAAGGCAAGCAATTGCGTCCGATGTTTGTATTTTTAAGCGCACAAACTGTTGGTACGATTAATGAAAGCACCTATCGCGCGGCGGCTCTTATCGAATTATTGCATACTGCAACTTTAGTTCATGATGATGTAGTTGATGACAGTAACGAACGTCGTGGTTTTTTTAGTGTAAATGCCATCTGGAAAAATAAAATTGCCGTTTTAATCGGTGATTTTTTATTATCGCGCGGCTTATTATTGTCTTTAGACAACGACGATTTTCATTTACTAAAAATTGTTAGTACTGCTGTTAAGGAAATGAGCGAGGGCGAATTATTGCAAATTGAAAAAGCACGGCGTCTTGATATATCAGAAGAAATTTATTACGAAATCATCCGTCAAAAAACAGCAAGCTTAGTTGCGGCCTGTTGCGCGAGCGGGGCTGCGTCAGTTACTCAGGATAAAAACACCATTGCTAAGTTTAAAGAGTTTGGCATTTTAACTGGAATGGCTTTTCAGATAAAAGATGATTTGTTTGATTTTGGAAGCAGTGAAGAAATCGGTAAACCAACGGGCATTGATATCAAAGAAAAGAAAATGACTTTACCTTTAATTTATGCCTTGAATCAAAGTTCCTGGATTGAGAAGCGTAAAATCATCAACATCATTAAAAACCATAATACCGATTCGGATAAAGTAAAGGTGGTTATTGATTTTGTGATTGCTAAAGGCGGAATTGCTTATGCCGAAAAAATTATGCTGGATTATAAAAATAAAGCCTTAACTTTATTGAAAGACTTCCCCGAGTCGCCAACCAGAAACAGCCTTGAGCAGTTAGTGGTTTATTCTATCGAACGAAAAAAATAATTTTTATGAAACTCAGATTCGTTTTTTACATTCTTCCTTTCGTATTGCTGGCAAGCTGTAATGGCAGTGATAAAAAAGAATTATCCGGAAAGGATTCGATTGCCCAAAACGTGCAAATTGATACAAATGCCATCAAGAAAGAATTAAACAAGTATTTGATCGAGCCCCCCGATACTAATTATACAGGCGATTATGTTGCGAAGTGGGAAAACGGGAATACTAAATTCAAAGGCTTTTTCAGATTTGGCAAACGGCACGGACAATGGTTGGCTTTTTATGCTGAGGGTATAATGTGGAGTGAGTGTTTTTATGATAAAGGCCTTAAACACGGAGCCAATAATGTGTATTATGAAAACGGAAAACCACGTTATTTAGGCTGGTATAAGAATGACTTGCGCGATAGTTTATGGGTATTTTATGATGCGCATGGTATGGAAGCAAGACGCGTTTGGTTCAAAAACGATACAGAGGTACCCCCTCCGGGAAGCCCGTAAACAGTGGGTTTCAGGGCTTTTGCCCTCTAAAAATCATTAAAAAAGCTTGATCTTCTGTTATTTAACGTAATAATTGAAACCCTTTGTGTTTGAGGTGGTATAACCATATGGTAAACCCCCAATAAAATGAGCTTAATCACTCATATTTATTACGTCTGGAAAAAAATTACAGTTTCCGGTTTACGGTCGGCAGATAACCCACACGACCGCAAGAGTCTCTTGTTTATTAACCGTTTAAGTATTTTAAATGTACTGGCCATGGTTGCGTTTTCAATTAGCGCACCTTTATTTAATCTGCCGGATGTTTTGTTTTTCACCATACCATTTATGTTTGCCTTCGGGCTACCGCCTTATTTAAATCACACAGGTAGGTTAGAATTCTGCAGGTATTACTTTGCGCTTATTCCATTATTATTTTTAATTGGCGTTTGTATTCATAATAGCGCGGGGCTCGGCGATAAATATCTGCTTGTTACAACAGCAACACTTCCTTTAATCTTATTTAAAAATAAACGCACCATTTATCTGATTTTCGGATTAAACATTTTGTCTTTCTTTTTAATCACCCTTTATCAAACCAACTTTGAACCCTTGGTGAAGTTGTCGCAAACCGGGCAGTGGATTTATTCGACCTGTTCGGTGTTAATGGTATTCTCTGTGATTTTTTTCATTGTACAATATTTCCGTGCCGACAGCGAAGAATATGAAGAAGAACTGGAAGAGAAAAATAAAGAAATTAGTCAGAAAAATACTGAGATTATCGACAGCATCACTTACGCGAAACGGTTGCAGGAAGCGATTTTGCCTCCCGAGGCCACCATTTATAATTCAGTTCCCGACAGTTTTATTTTATACAAACCAAAAGATATAGTTGCCGGGGATTTTTATTTTGCAGAACAAAAAGATGATTATTTCTTTGTTGCTGCTGCCGATTGCACCGGACACGGCGTTCCGGGAGCGATGGTAAGTTTAGTATGCAGCAATGCTTTAAACAAAGCGGTGTCTGAATTAGAATTAAAAAAACCGGGAGAAATTTTAGATAAGGTAACGGAAATGGTTGTGGATACTTTTAAGAAAGGGCATACCGATATTAAAGACGGGATGGATATTTCGCTTTGCGTTATCAATACAAAAACAAGAGAAGTTGCCTGGGCGGGTGCCAACAACCCGTTATGGTATGTCAACAACGATAACGAATTAAAAGAAATAACCGCCAACAAACAGCCCGTTGGCAAGAGTGAAAAATACGCTTCTTTCACCACACATATTTTAAATTTAGCAAAAGGCACTTTGGTTTATTTATTTACCGATGGCTATGCTGATCAGTTTGGCGGACCGAAAGGAAAAAAATTTAAATACAAACAACTGGCCGATCTTATTTTGAGAAACACCGGCTTATCTATGTCGGAACAACGCGCTGCGCTCGATTCAACCTTCACCGATTGGAAAGGAAATATTGAACAGGTAGATGACGTTTGTATTATTGGGATAAAACTTTAAGTCTTTTTGTACGAATAATTTCTATATTCGTATAGTGAAAAGATTCCTTCCATTTATTCTCTTTTTTCTGTGGGCTAACTACGAAATAGCTCAGACTAATCTTAATAATATCCGCTTCAGGCATCTTTCGGTAAATGATGGTTTACCTCACGGTGAAGTCTGGCATGTGCTCCAGGACAAGCAGGGTTTTATATGGATAGGAACTTATGGCGGCCTTTGCAGGTACGATGGTTACAACTTCAAAATTTTTAAATACGATCCCGACGATTCAACATCAATCTCAGATAACAGCGTGTTTGCAATGGTCATCGACGATGATGGCAACATTTGGTGTGGAAACCGCCGTGCCGGAATCAGTGTATTGAATACCAAAACATGTAAATTCAAACGTTATAATTACACCAAGGGCGATTCCGTCTGCATAAATGCTAATGATGTAAGGGCTATCTGCAAAGATAAAACCGGTACTATATGGGTGGGCACCGGCAGAGGGATTTGCAAGTACGATAAAGCAAAAGATAAATTTATTCAGTATTTATATTCTGAAACAAATAACTTTCCACGGAATATTTTCGAATTGTTTGTTGATTCAAAAAATAATTTGTGGGTGGGCGGCTTTCTTGATAACCGCTTTTTAAAGTTCAATACAAAAACCATGACATTCAAATCTTACATGCTTGGCGGAGCTATGAATGTAAGCGAAGATAAAGATGGAATGATTTGGGCAGGCGTACATTATGGTGGTGTTTATAAAATTGATTCGCAGAACGACAGTATAAAACATTATACTTCCAAACCGGAAGAAGAAAACAGTTTGACCGACAACGACTTCTGGCGCGGCGAAATACTTATCGACAGCGAAAACAATGCCTGGTTAGGCACTGAGAGCGGTGGATTAAATTTATATGACAGGAAAAACGATTGTTTCATAAGAATGAAACATAATGCAAACGATCCCTATTCGTTATCTGATAACGCCATCAGATGCGTATTTGAAGACAGGACCGGACTAATTTACGTTGGCACTGAAAACGGGCTCAATATTTACGATAAGCATACGGCTCCCTTTCGTGTAATGCAACATGATGTTAGTAAAACCAATACACTTATTCGCAACAATGTTGTTTCTATTTACGAAAACAATAAAGGACTGTTATGGTTTACGACATCCAGTGAAGGGATTTCGTCCTGGGATTCTAAATCAAATAAGTTTACAAATTATTATTTCGACCCTAAAAACAAAAACTCGTTTACAACTGCTGATTTTATTGGCGTAATCGAAGATAAAAACGCGGTCACATGGGCATTTACGTTTGGTGGCCGTTCAAGTTATACACTCGACCCTAAAACCAATACATTTAAACCTAAAACAGGTTTTGTAGAAGGAAACGCCGTGCTCTATGATAAAGATGGTGACCTTTGGTGGGGAACTAACGGATTCGGGGCAACCCGATTTATTAATGGTAGCGCTAAAGCTATTACTTATGGGTACGACCCCAAAGATTCAACCACTTTAAGTTCAGGTGAGGTAACAAATTTTCTTGAAGGAAGTGATGATATTATATGGATCGGAACAAGTTC
>JAHEYE010000356.1 GCA_023251695.1 Sphingobacteriaceae bacterium
CCGTGTTAATAATTCGGGTTTTTTGTTAATTAAAGCCTTTAACAAAAAAAGCCCCAATTAATGCAGGGGCTTTAATAATCAAGCAATTAAGCATTATTGAACCACTAATTTTTTAGTCACAACCGAACTTCCAACTTTCACAGTATAAAAATAGATACCCGCTTCAAAATTATATAAATCAATATTAATTTCATTTGAACCAATTTGTCCGTTTACTTTATAAGTATCCACTAACTGACCAATTGAATTATAAATAGCCATTTCAAAATTTGAAACTTCTTTTAAATCAACAACAATAGTTGTAGCCTCATCAGCAGGATTCGGGAAATTAAACACTTCGAAATTTACTTGGTTATTCTGAATTGTAGCAACTCCGGTTGGAGACATTGGAGTAATGCTGAAAGCAGAAGGGCAAATAGTAATAGCATCTAAGTAATATGTATCGACTGCAATACCACCATTTAAAGTGAGGTTTTTAGTTGAAGTATAAGGCATAGTAACACAAGTTGTACTTGCACCGACTGCTTTATTACACATGTAGTGGAAATAGGCAGCTTGGTCTAGGTTAAGGTCACCAGTAGTAACATTCATTCGCGGGGTACTTGCATTGGTAACAACATTATAACCTTTCATTTTTATGTCAGGATAAACGTTCCATTTAACACCTACAACTGATGAGTCTGATTCGGTCCAACTGTAAAATACTTTTCTTCCATCGTCGGTACGACTCATTTGTATTCGAGCATCCAAATCCATTTTAGCACTTGCACCGTCAGTCCAGTTATTAGTACCGTAACCGGGTTGTCCACTAGTTCCTGAAGGGCCTTCAGTTCCCATCGAGTCAACCATGTGATAACCCCAACCACCGGAAGCTTTTGTATAAAAATCATAAATAACAGGATATTCGAACGGACCGGTTTCACCATAAGAATATTGTTCAGTACTGTAAGTATAACGGTAACCTAAAGAATCGTTATGATTACTGTAATGACCATAAACCATAGAACCTAAATGCAATTGACCATTAATATCAACTACAGCATCACGTCCCTCGCTCCCCTGAAAATTTGCACAAATAACTGAGGTGTTAGAAGCAATCGGATATAAACGGCTATACACGGCATAGAACCAAAAAGGATCTGCAAAATCGTTAGCAGGTAATAAACTCCAGCTAGCACCACTGTTTGTGGTTTTGTAAACAATCGGTTGCATACCTTTCATAGCAGGGGAGGTTCCGCAACGCGAACCAATCAACACAACATAACCAACAACACCGGCAGAATCCCAAGCCTGAATAGGAGTACCATCAATATTAGCGCTACCATCAGATCTTAAATTTGTACAAGGAATAAAAGAGTCAACACTCCAAACAAAAGCGCCGGCGCTGAACATACCTTTTACCATTGCCGCACCACGTAAACCATAAGCAATATTAGTAGTACCTGTAATATCATTTACAATTGTCGCCATCGAACGCGCTAAACCACCATCAATAGTAGTGAATGCATAACGTGCCATAGCATGTTTTTTAATTGTTGGGGTAGCATCCAAATGCGCTTGCTGGTCAGCACCCGGGGTATTATTACCCGGTGAAGTAATTTGTTTACTCGCGTACCAATTACCGGCCCATGCAGATTGAATAATAGGACCTGAACCTGCTAAATAAGCATTATTTACATTGGTGTTACCAAGCGGATTATAAATACCACCATTCGGGTAACGTGCTAAATTTGTTGCATTGGTCCAGATACAAGTTTCATCCCAGCTCGTACCAAGGTTCGTTGACCATAAGCCAACAATTGTACCTGAGTTACTGTTTGAAGAAGCAGTGTAAGTCGGACTTTTGCGTGCAATAAAACTTACTGCATTTACGCCTTTGTTATACTGTAATGGTTTTGATTGGGAAACCAGATACCCGAATACATTCATTGAGCCTGTAAAGATATTAGAGGCAGCAACTTTGTTTCCGTTGATTACATGTTTAATTGTTTTAACCGGTCCTGTAATAACAGAAGCATTTGTAACATTGGTTTCTTTGTCCACATTCCGTGGAGCGGCATTAATAAAACCATTTGGTTTTGTAAGCCTGCTGTTTTGAGATGAAGCGCTAATAGTTGCTAAAAGCGCAATAATAAAAAGTAGATGTTTTTTCATACGGATGTTTTTTTAGGTTTTACATAAAATAAAAAAGCCGTTCCCCTAAGCGGGGAACGGCTCTATATAAATGTACTAAAATTTTATTTACTGTACAACTAATTTCTTAGTTACAACAGAATTTCCAACTTTAACATTGTAGAAATAGATACCGGCTTTGTAATTGTTTAAGTCGATATTGATTTCGTTACCACCAATGTTACCGTTTACTTTATAAGTATCGATTAACTGGCCAATTGAGTTATAGAAAGTAACTTCGAAGTTTGAAGCAGCCTTTAAACCAACGATGATAGTTGTAGCATCATCAGCAGGGTTAGGGAAGTTCAATACATCAAAATTAACTTGGTTATTCTGAATTGTAGCAACTCCTGTTGGAGACATTGGATTGATGCTAAAGCTTGCAGGACAAACAGTAATACCATCTAAGTAATATGTATCAAC
>JAHEYE010000157.1 GCA_023251695.1 Sphingobacteriaceae bacterium
TTTCCTTGGTTTTGAAAATCTGGGAGCTCAATTTAATTACGATAGCACCAACGAAGTTTTTAAAGTTGAAGCAAAAAAACTTCGGGGCTGTTACATGTTGTTGGATGAAGCTTCAGTAACCGGAACTGCAAACATTATAATGGCAGCGGTTTTAGCTGAAGGAACAACAACAATTTATAATGCCGCCTGCGAACCTTACATTCAGCAATTGTGTAAAATGTTAGTAAGCATGGGTGCGAAAATAAACGGCATTGGTTCTAATCTTTTAACTATTGAGGGTGTTACATCATTAGGAGGAACAAAACACCGCTTACTACCGGACATGATTGAGATTGGTTCGTTCATTGGCTTGGCGGCCATGACACAATCTGAAATTACAATCAAGGATGTTTCTTATGAAAACCTGGGTTGTATTCCCCGTGTATTTTCGCGCTTAGGGATTAAGATGGAGCGGAGGGGCGATGATATTTATATCCCATCGCAAGCACACTATGAAGTCGATACGTTTATTGACGGCTCTATTTTAACTGTAGCCGATGCTATTTGGCCGGGCTTTACACCCGATTTACTAAGTATTGTTCTTGTTACCGCAACACAAGCACGAGGAAATATTTTAGTGCATCAAAAAATGTTTGAGAGCCGTTTGTTCTTCGTTGATAAATTAATTGATATGGGCGCACAGATTATTTTGTGTGATCCACACCGTGCCACTGTTATCGGTCTTGATAAAAAAGTTCAGTTAAAGGCTATACAAATGGCATCACCCGATATCCGCGCAGGTGTGTCGCTTTTAATTGCTGCAATGAGCGCAAAAGGAAAGAGCACTATTTTTAATATTAACCAGATTGATCGCGGTTATCAGAATATCGACGGACGCTTAAACGCAATTGGAGCAGAAATTATAAGAAAATGAGAATAAATATTCATATACTTTTAATTACCGTATGTTGTGCCTCTTCATTTTTTGTTTCAGCTCAGAAAAAAAAGAAAAACAAAAAAGCTGAAACGGTAAGCGAAGTGGCTGCTGTTGAAGGTTTGAATTTAGGAAATAAAGCGCCGGAAATTGAAATGCTGGATCCTGCAGGACAGCCAATAAAACTTTCTTCATTAAAAGGGAAAGTTGTTTTAATTGATTTTTGGGCAAGTTGGTGTCGTCCATGTCGCATCGAAAACCCTCATGTTGTAGAAGCGCATAATAAATACAAGGATCAAAAGTTTAAAAAAGGAAATTCTTTTACCGTTTTCAGCGTTTCGCTCGATATGAATAAACAAGCCTGGCAGGATGCTATTTCAACAGATGGTTTGTTATGGCCATATCATGTGAGTGACTTGTTAGGATGGAGTAATGCAGCGGCCATGAAATATGCTGTGCAAGGAATTCCTACTAATTATTTAATCAATGGTGACGGGATCATTGTCGGAAAAGCATTAAGAGGCCCTGATTTAGAAACTGCTCTCGAGAATCTTGTTGAAAAACAAAAATGACGAAGAAGTTTTACAAAATAATTTTTATTTTTCTGTTGAGCACAGGATTGTATGCTCAGAATTGCACATTAAAAAATGGCGACAAAGCTTCGCCTCTTGTATTAAATGATAATCTTGGTTCATTACAAAGTTTAACTTTCCCGTATTTAAATAAATTGGTACTCGTTCATTTCTGGTCATCGAGTGTTTCAAAATCCAAGGCTTTTATTCCCCGTGCAATCGATTTGGAAACCAGGTACAATTCTACCGCATACAGAAATGCAGAAGGGTTCGAGGTTATAAGTGTTGCGTTACAGAGCGATAAAACAGCATGGAAAGAAGATATAGCAGCACTCGGTATGGATAAAATTGTAAACCTTATTGCTGTGAAAGGGTACAAGGATATGTCGGTTTGTAATTTTAAAATCGTTCAGTTACCTGTTTCATTATTAATAGATGAAGTAGGAACAATTGTTTTAGTGAATCCTACGCAATTGCAGATTGAAGATGTTTTAGACGGAAAAAAGAATTCTCCTCCAAACACACGCGACTTGAAAGGAATGTTATTAGCTTCTGAAAGTCCAAAGGATATTGTAAAAAATCATAAAATGGTTTTAACTAATAAATTTAATGATACGCTTAGCCGTACCGCATCCGACGCCAGCGGACATTTTCAATTTACAGGTGTTAAATATCTTACCGAATACGTTATGCGATGTGATACAGGAGGTAATTTATCAGGCAAACAGAAAGCATTCATCAGTACTTTCGGCGGAGCTGTTTTTACAAACATTCCTAAGATAAATGCAAAATTCGATTATACGCTCACACTTGCCGATGTTGCCACTCTAAGCGGTATTAACAAAGAGACTAGTTCGGCAAAAAATGCGATTACTTTTAATGCGAACATTACATTCAGGAAAAACAGTGCCGACCTTGATGCATCCTCAAATGTAGAGTTAGATAAAGTGGCCACCATGCTTACAAAAAATAAAGATTATACAGTTGAAATAATTTCACATACTGACAGTAAGGGTGATGATGCGGACAACTTAGAACTTTCGAAAAAAAGATCGAGCGCAGTAAAAAACTATCTCGTAAGTAAAGGAATAGCCGCTACGCGGATGAAACCAATTGGTAAAGGTGAAACCGAGCCGAAAAATAAGTGCAAAAACAAAGTGAATTGTACCGATGAAGAGCATGCGGAAAATATAAGAACCGAACTCAAGTTTTATAAACCCTAATGAAGCTAAATTTATTTTCTTTATTTATTGTTCTTTCAATCATTGTTTCAGCTCAGAAAAAACTTAGGGTTGGCGAAAAAATTCCTTTTACAAAGCTTGTTCTTTTAAATGGTGCCGATAAAAAAACGGATATTGATTTACCAAACGGAAAAACTACAGCAGATAAGTTTGTGCTTGTTTTATTCTTCGATACTAAACAATCTATTAAACAAATTGTAGACATCAATCAAAAACTGGAGCAAACCTTAAACCGTTTTCAAAACAATGCCTGTAAAGGCGCTTCAGAAATTGAATACATTTCCATTTGTGCCGAAGAAAAACCTGAAGTATGGAAAAAATATCTGCAAGATGGAAATCTTATCAACTCGAAGTTTAACGGTAAAAAAACAAATTATCTAGCTGTGAAAGGAATCAAAGATGAGGCCGTAAAAGTTTTTGGAGCCGATAAGTTTCCTTCCTTTTTTCTCGTTAATCCTAAGGGGAGATTATGGCTGGAGACGGATAGTACCCAGGCTTTGGAACAAGCTTTCGTGAGTATATGTAAAACGAATGCCTCAGTATCAACAGCCGATATTGTCGGAAAATTGTTGGTTGGTGAAAAAGAAAAAAAACCTTTGATGCAACATATAGTGTACCTGATAAATCAAAAATTAGATACAGTTAAATCTGCGATCACTGATGCTTTTGGTGATTTTACTTTTAATAAAGTTGATACTACACAAAATCTTACCATCCGTGTAGCGCCAACCGATAAAGTAAAACATGGTCCACTTGTTTTTTTAGCGAAGTTAACCGGTGAAATTATTACAGAAATAAAAAAAACAGTTAAAGGTGAATTTGAATATAAGTTACTTAAAGTGGATGTTATTATTTTGTCGCCACTTGAAGATAGCGACGATATAATTTTAAAATATAAGAAGTTTGAAAAGACCGACCTGAAGAATTTACAGGTTTCTGAGAACGTGTATTACGAATTAAATAAATTCAGCATTACATACGAAGGAGAATTGATTCTGGATAAAATTATTGCAATACTCAAAGCAAATCCAAAGGTCAACCTGGAAGTCGTTTCACATACCGATGCCAGGGGTGATGATGCCGGAAATCTTACACTTTCTCAAAAACGATCAAATGCAGTTCTGGATTATCTTAGTTCAAAGGGTATTGATAAAATACGCATTAAAGCTTTCGGGAAAGGTGAGTCAGCTATCAAAAACCGCTGTTTAAACGGCGTGGAATGCTCTGACAAAGAGCATGAATTTAACCGCCGTACTGAGTTCAATTTCACCAAAAACTGACAATATTTCCTTTTTATTTCATTGGCAGAATTATTGATTGATTATCTTTGCACGCCCTCTTTGAGGGGTATTAAAGTATTATGAGCGACGAGAATCTAAATAATGAGCAGAATTTAAGCGAAGAGGAAAAACCTGTTACTGACAAAAACAATGAAAATAAGTCAGTTACCGAGGAAGAAAAGCTTAAAAAGCAATTAGAAGAATTAAACGATAAATATTTAAGGCTTTATTCTGAGTTCGATAATTTCAGAAAACGAACTATTAAAGAAAAATCAGAGCTTATTAAGACCGCCGCAGAAGATGTGTTTAAGTCGGTTTTACCTGTTATTGATGACTTTGATAGAGCTATAAAAGCAAATGAGGGGGTTGAAGATGCTAATCCTATTAAAGAAGGTATTCTTTTGATTTATAATAAATTAAAGAACATAACGCAAAGTAAAGGCTTAAGTTCGTACGACAGTATTGGTGAGGAGTTCAATGCGGACATTATGGAGGCAATAACACATATTCCGGCAACTGATGATAGCCAAAAAGGAAAGGTTGTTGATGAAATTGAAAAAGGATATAAACTTGGTGAAAAAGTGATACGCTACGCAAAGGTGGTGGTAGCAAATTAATATATGGCTAAGCGGGATTTTTACGAAATATTAGGGGTTGCGAAAAACGCAGGTGAGGAGGATATAAAAAAAGCCTATCGGAAGCTCGCTATTAAGCATCATCCGGATAAAAATCCCGATGATAAAAGTGCCGAAGAAAAATTTAAAGAAGCGGCAGAGGCTTACGAGGTTTTAAGCAACACTGAAAAACGTCAACGTTACGATCAGTTCGGTCATGCAGGTGTTGGTAGTGCTTCCGGTAACGGTGGGGGTTATGGTGGTGGTGGCATGAACATGGAGGACATCTTCAGTCAGTTCGGAGATATTTTTGGTGGCGCTTTTGGAGGTGGGAGTGGTTTTGGTAGTGGCGGCGGAAGAAGGGTCAACCGCGGATCTAATTTACGCATTAAGGTAAAGTTGAATCTTAACGAAGTTGCAAACGGTGTTGAGAAAAAACTTAAAGTAACCAAACATGTTGCATGTAGTACATGTAAAGGTTCGGGCGCAAAAAATGGTAATTATGATACCTGTAAAATTTGTCACGGCACCGGTGTTCAAACCCGCATGCAACAAACCATATTAGGTGCGATGAAAACCCAAACAACTTGTAGTTCTTGTCATGGTGAAGGAAAAACAATTAAGGATAAATGTAATACCTGCCATGGAGATGGAATTGTAAGAGGCGAAGAAGTTATTTCAGTAAATATTCCGGCCGGCGTTGCGGATGGCATGCAATTATCAATGAGCGGTAAAGGAAATGCAGCTCCACGTGGAGGTGTTAATGGCGATCTGTTAATATTAATTGAAGAGGAAGAACATGCGGAACTAAAACGTGAAGGAAATAATTTAATTTATCATTTATTCATCAGTTTCCCTGATGCATCACTGGGTACACAGGTTGAAATTCCTACTATCGACGGCAAGGTTAAAATTAAGATTGATCCCGGAACTCAAGGCGGCAAAATGTTACGCTTAAAAGGCAAGGGTATATCTGAAATAAACGGTTATGGCAAAGGCGACCTATTGGTAGATGTGAATGTATATACACCAGCTAATCTGACACCGGATGAAAGAAAATTAATGGAGAGTCTTAAGTTGTCGAAGAACTTCCAGCCAAATCTGAATAAAAAAGAAAAGAGCTTTTTCGACAGAATGAAAGAGTATTTTGAATAATTCTTTAGAAGACCTAAAATAAAAAACCCCGGCATTTCTGTCGGGGTTTTTGTTTCAATATAATAATCGGTTAATTTCTGCAATCAATATCATAAGTAATTCCGCTTATGGTAACTTTTGCATTATAATCTGCAACATCACCGGCACCAAAATCAACCTGACGGTTCGGGTTGGCTCCTTCCTGGAAGTTCATTAAGCCTGATAAGAAAGGATGTCTTTCAGGATCATCAACATTCGGACAAAAATACAGATTGGTTGAAGGGACATACTTAATATACTTATAGCCCTCAGGTGAACTATTGAAGTTACGTGTTAAATTATTCATCGTATACTTAATGATGCTTCCGCCTCCTGTAGTTCCCTGCAAATTAGCAGTACCACTTCCTGAATAACTAACATAAGCTTTAGCCCAAATAACACTGGCGTATGAAGGACCCTGGAAAATAGTAAATGTTTGTGTACCCGTTAAAGGCATTGGCACAGCTTGATTGCCTGTGTTTAAAAGAGTCTTTGTCCAATCCCCAGTGATGTTTCTTGTCCAACTAGGTGACGCGACAGTTAGATTTGCCGAAATACTCCAAGATAAATTCACATTGGTTGGAGTTAAACCTGCAGTCAAAGGAAAACCTGAAGCCACAAGATTTTTTATTGTCATACTGTTAATAGATACACTGTAATTATCAATGGTGTAAGCCGTAGCAGTAACGTTAGCAATAAATCCTGGGGTTGAATGAACTATGATAGGTACTGTAGAAGTTGAAGTAACATAATCATATTTTAATACCCCGTTTCTCACATGACCGTCATTACCGGGTGTATTTGTAAAAGAAATAGTGTAATACTTTGGTACTGTTTGCACATTTGGTGCAACAGGATTAGAAGCTACCATAGTAGTTCCAACTTTAACAGCTGTTAATGTTGAGCTTAAATAAGGACTAATACCGGTTGCATCGTGACCCTGACCGGCCATTTCAATAATATCGCCCATGATCATTTGTAATTCAACAAGGTCAGCTGTACTTTGGGTATTGTTGTCAGGTACAGGAGGATCGTTTGTTTTGTTCTTAGTACAATTTGTAAGTAATAAAGTGCTTGTAAGAAGTAATGTTAAACCAATGGTGAACTTTTTATTTTTCATGGTTATGCTTTTTAAATAATTTGATGCAATTTAGTGAAAAATATTTATAGAGCCAAAATTTGCCAAAAAATGATCGATTTCCCTGCCTGTAAGATAAATTTAGGTCTGAATATCACTGAGAAACGGCCCGATGGCTTCCATAACATCGAGACTGTATTTTACCCCATAAAATGGACCGATGCCCTTGAAATAATTGAGGGTGGATACAGGCCTTTTGAACTCTTTATTTCAGGGATTAAAGTAGAGGGAAATACAGAGGAAAACCTCATTTTCAAGGCGTATAAATTGCTTTCAGAGCTTCAGAAACTACCCCCATTAAAGGTGTATTTACATAAGGTTTTACCAATGGGAGCCGGACTAGGCGGAGGGAGTTCAGATGCCGCTTTTTTTCTGAAATTGGCCAATAAACAGCTAAAACTTAACTTATCAACAGAAAAATTAACAGAAATGGCCCGGAAAATGGGGTCTGACTGTGCTTTTTTCATACAAAATGACCCTGTTTTTGCTATGGGTAAAGGGGATGAGTTTGAAAGGGTGAATGTAGACTTAAGTGGACATTATATATTGGTTGTTTACCCAAACATTCATAGCAATACAAAAGAGGCTTATGATGGGGTTGTTCCGGTACCTCCTAAAAAATCAGTTAAAGAAATCATAGCTCAACCAATAGAAACATGGAAAAACGAATTGGTGAATGATTTTGAGAATAGTATTTTCAAAAAGTATCCTGAGATTGAAAAACTGAAGCAACAACTTTATGATTCAGGAGCCCTTTATGCTTCATTGAGCGGGAGCGGGAGTGCGGTGTTTGGGATATTTAAGGAAGTTCCAAGGATGGATCCCCCAAAGACATATTCTTGGTTTGTATGTTAATTATTTATAATTTGTTTTAGGATGAAATTCAGTAAAGCATTTTTAATACTTTATTTATGTAGCTCTTTATGGATCAAAGCTCAGGATTCATTGAGCTGTAGAAATAATAAATTCTATTTCGATGTTTCGTTTGGCAGAGGTGCTACTGTTCTGGTTCTTACAGCAAATGCACAATATCAAAATGGTTACGATCCTTTTGGTTATTCAAATATTGACCCTTCCCGTCTATATGGAGCCAGTTCAGGAACTAATTCTGTTTCATTCATCAATTCAGGTCAAATTAGTTTTGGTTACAAATTAGTTAAT
>JAHEYE010000158.1 GCA_023251695.1 Sphingobacteriaceae bacterium
CTGAAGAAGCAACCTACTTAGCAAAACTTTGCAAAAAAGTTTACATGATCGTCCGCCGAAGTGAAATGCGCGCGAGCAAAGCAATGCAGCACCGCGTATTAAATACATCAAACATTGAAATTTTGTGGGACAGTGAAACTGAAGATATTTTGGGAGAAAAAGGCGTAGAAGGCGTCGTTGTAAAAAATCATAAAACGGGAGAATCGAAAAAAATTACGGTAACAGGTTTCTTTGTGGCTATAGGTCACAAACCGAATACTGATATTTTTAAGGGGCAATTAGACATGGATGAATTAGGTTATATTCAAGTAATACCAGGCTCGTCTAAAACTAATATTAAAGGCGTATTTGCTGTAGGTGATGCACAGGATAAAACCTACCGTCAGGCCGTAACAGCAGCGGGAAGCGGTTGTATGGGGGCTCTCGATGCTGAACGTTACCTGGCTGAAGAAGGCATTCATTAATTGGACTTTAAAAGAATTTTTTGTAAATTTATTATATGCGTTTCAAGGTTCTGATAGTTGTTTTTACCCTGATTTCGTTATGCGGAATGGCACAGCGTTTTGCCGACCAGATACCAGGTATAAAACGATATACTTCCACCGAGGCCATTGATCCTGATTTTGGAATTAAAATGTATAACAAGCTGGTACCGTCTTTAGGTGGTGATTCCATCCGTTATAATAATGCGGGCTATAATTTACAGGGATGGCAGGAAGATTACTATATGAATGGGAATTTATTACACAAAGGTTTTTATGTAGATGGGCAGATAAAAGTGTTTAAGAACTACTTTGAAAGCGGGCAAATTGAAAGAAGTATTGTTATAGCCGATCCTGCCCGCGCTTCGGTTGATATTTATTATCCGAGCGGAACTGTGCGTACACAAATTTTATATTTCAGCGGCAATGCACAAAACGAATATTCATTTTTTCCGAATGGTAACAAAGCAACGGTAGTCGAGAAAGACAAAGATGCCCAATTTATTTACCGGAGCAGCCGTTACTATGAGAACGGAACTGCCGCTACTGAATTCTCACTCATCGATAAAAAAATAAAAAAATATTCGGATAAAGAATATTACGAAAATGGTAAATTAAAACAGGAAGGATATTCTTTATACAAACCCGAGACCAAAGACTACCAAAAAGAAGGTGAATGGGCCTATTACAACGAAAAAGGTCAGGTTGTGAAAAAAGAAAAGTACAGAAACGGAAAGCTTCAATAACTAAATAGTAAATATTTATTTTTACTTTATCGTTTTAGTACAATTATAACCTTCCTCCAATATTTGCACTTTTTTAAACTGCTCTGATTATTATCATTATCTTTATTTGAATTTAAAGAATGATTTTTAAAACGAGATCTATGTTTGCTTATGGCGTCGCTTGCTTGGCGTCGTTATCATCATATATACTTGTGGGGCAGAATCTAATTCCTAATCCAAGTTTTGAAACAGCGGCATGGCCCCAGGCAAATTCAGGAAGTGCTGATTGGCTTACAGGTCCAACTAATGTATTTGGAGCTGAAAATGCAAGAACAGGAACGCAATATATGGGGGAATCCATGGGACGATCCCCGGCTGGCGGGTCAACTGATTTCAGGGAATATATTAAAAACAACCTGACAAGCCCTCTTGTAGCCGGAACCACTTACGAATGTTCGATCTACGTTTCATTATCTGAGAATTATGGCTCTTACGCCTGCAATAGTATTGGATTTGTAACAACAACTACCAGTCCTTATTATGCTTTTAGTAATGCGCCCATACCTTTAACGCCTGTTTATGCCACACCAACAACCATGACCAGTAAAACGGGATGGACACAGGTGATCGGTACTTTCGTTGCTTCAGCAGCGGATAGCTGGGTTACGATTGGCAATTTTAATACACAAAACGGTACCAACTGGTTGTATGTTGGACCTGCTACAGGTTTTTATTACGGATATTATTTCATGGATGATGCCTGTCTTGGTTTACCCGGAACCTGCGGAATAATTTTACCTGTTGAACTGCTTTCCTTTGAAGGGATAGCGGAGAGCCGAAAGGTAAAACTTAATTGGAAAACAGCTACTGAACTGAATTGCAAATATTTTAAATTGGAAAGAAGCAACGACGGAAAGACATTTACCGAGATTGGAAAAATAAAGGGTTGCGGTACATCAAATGTAGAACAGCAATACAGCTATACTGATGAGAATCCTGTGTTCGGGCAAATAAATTATTACCGTTTGAGGGAATATGATACTAACGGCAAATCCAATTATTCAAATATGGTAGCTATACAAGCTCAGGGCGACATGAATATTTTCATAAACGTTTTTCCTGTTCCTTCTGAAAATGATCTTACCCTTGAGTTTAACGGCAATAACTCGGAGTCCACACTTTATGTTTACAATTCAAAAGGGGAACTTATTCATGAAAAAACAGGAACAGGTTATAATAAGATCGAATTATATGGAATGGCATCCGGAAATTATATGGCAGTACTTTTAAATGCTGAAGGCAAAACCTTCACTAAAAAATTTATTGTTACAGGACAAGATTAAATGAATAGAACAGTTTTAATAATTGGAATCATACTTTGCGTGGCTGTGAGCTATGGGCAAAGCAATGCAGTGAATTTTACGACAGAAACCCTCGAATACGTGGCTGCTGTTTACGATCCGATCAGTGAAGAGACTCAGGTTGAATTTAAAACCACTGATAATCATAAAAGAATCTTTTATTACAGTAAGAATGATACATTGAAGCTGGAAGAACAGTTTTTTAACTTACCTGTCCAACCTATTACCGAGGTCGGCAAAAACCTTTCCAAATCTGAACTTATAGGGAAAAGATACCAGATTACCTATTCGGCATTAACGGAACAGTCCACAAAATACTGTTGTTTTAAAATGCAAGCCTATACCCTAGCAGAATAAATCAGCCGGATCACCTTCCGAATAATCAACAAGCCTATCTTAACATCTTACTCAATTTTATCATTAGTAACTCCTTTATTTTTTCAATTTTATATTGATTAAAAACATCATGCGGATTTTATTTTTTTTACTGGTTCCTCTTTTTTCATTTGCTCAAACTGTAACTATCGAGCAAGTTGTGGAAACGTGGAAAGCTGACAAAGTCTTATACAACAGCACATTTGCTTTTTGTGTGATGGATGCAATAAGCGGGGAAATTATTAAAGAGCACAATTCTCACGTTTCGGTAATTCCTGCGAGCACACTTAAAGTGGTAACCACCGGCGCTGCACTTGGAACGCTTGGGAAATTTTACCGTTACGATACCCGCATTTATTTTACCGGAAGTTTCGATAAAGCAACAGGTGTTTTAAACGGCGATATCATTATCCGCGGTTCCGGCGATCCCACCTTAAATTCGGAATTATTTAAAAACAAGAAAGACAGCACGGATGTTACTTATAAATGGGCAGAGATTCTTTCGCAAAAAGGTTTAAAAGAATTAAAAGGAAAAATTATTGCTGATGCTTCATGCTATGAACAGCATATTCCTGCTAATTGGATTTGGGGGGATATCAGTAATTATTTTGGTGTGGCACCTTGCGGTTTATCCTTCAGTGATAATTTATACAGCATTATTTTTGAAAGTAAGGAAACCGGAAGCAAAGCAACCATTATAGATGTAAAACCAAAATACAAAAGCATTACGCTTGTACATGATGATGATGTAAAAGCCGCCGGAAAAGAAGACGATGCTTACGTTACGGGTGATCCCTTCGGAAATAAAAAAAGAGTAAAAGGAACCATTCCTCCCAATAAAAAAGAACTCGAAGTGCGCGCTGCCCTACCCGACCCTGCTTTGTTGTGTGCAGAATTTCTGGAAACATCTTTAAACACATTAGGAATAAAAACACCATCACTTTGCGCTCAAAGTAATTATGATTCTGAAAATACTGATATAAAAAAAGAAAAAGTGCTTATACACTCCCACTTTTCTTCTGCACTCGAAAAAATTGTTTATTACACCAATCTTACTTCTAACAATTTATTTTGCGAAACACTTTTGAAAACAATTGGCAAAGGCAGCAATTATTCAGGTATAGATAAAACAAAAGACTATTGGAAGAACAAAGGCCTCGATGTTTCTGAATTATACATGGTCGACGGCAACGGATTATCGCGCGCCAATACCGTCACGACACACTTCGAAGCAAGTCTGCTTCAAAAAATGTATAACGATTCGCTACTCTTTAAACCATTTTACAATTCATTACCTCAGGCCGGACTCAGCGGCAGCATGAAAAATATTGGTAAAGGAACTTTTATCGAAAAAAACATGCATGCTAAAACCGGATATATCAGCCGCGCCCGCGGTTATTGCGGGTATGTAAAAACAAAAGCCGGCAAAGACCTCACTTTTTCGGTATTATTCAATAATTACAATTGCAATCCGAGCGAAATGAAGGGGAAAATTGAGACGTTCCTGGTTGCGCTTGCTGATTTATAATTCGTATTTTTGTAAGATATGGCTAACGTAGTCACAGTATTAAAAAAAGGCTGGAGTTTCTTAACCGAACAGTTATGGGTTGTCCGTTTAGACAAGATGAACAAGCGCCATGGCTTTTTCGTAAAACAGATTCGTGTTTTTTCTTTAGCCATAAAAGGTTTTAATGAAGACAAATGCTTAACGCGTGCCACTGCCCTAACCTTTTATACTTTATTTTCTATTGTGCCCGTTTTAGCTTTGATGTTCGCAATAGCAAAAGGTCTAGGTTACCATGAAGAATTAAAAAAGCAAATTTCTGAAGGTTCATCGCAATACTCAACTGTATTAAATCAAGCGTTCATTTATGCCGACTCTATGTTGCAAAATGCAAAAGGCGGCGTAATTGCAGGATTTGGAGCTGTATTATTATTATGGTCAGTAATATCTTTATTAATGAACATTGAAACAAGCTTCAATGATATTTGGGAAATAAAAAAAGGCAGAACCTGGTACCGGAAGGTTACAGATTATCTTACCATCATGTTTATTGCTCCTATTTTTTTAATTGTTTCGGGTGGTTTAACAGCTTACATTCAAATCAGGGTCGACGATGTGCATGTGATTGCAGGAGCCTCCCCTTTCATTTTAAAATTAATTTCATTTTTAATGCTGTGCGGTGTATTTACTTTTTTATATGTGGTACTTCCGAATACAAGAGTCAATTTCAAATCGGCTTTTACTGCCGCTGTTTTTGCTACCATTTTATTTGAATTATTGCAATGGATTTACGTGAGCTTTCAAATTGGCACCATGCGCATGAACGCCATTTACGGAAGTTTCGCTGCCTTACCATTATTCTTAATATGGATTCAGTACAGTTGGTACATTGTTTTATTTGGTGCGGAGTTGGCTTTTGCTAATCAAAATGTTGACCATTATGAATTGGAAAATGAAATTAAAAACATCAGCGTCCGTTACAAGCGGGTTATTGCTTTGATGATTTGTAATAACGTAGTTAAAAATTTCCAATCGGATAACGCGCCTTTAACTGCGGTTGAAATAGCTCAGCGGCTTGATGTTCCAATCCGTTTGGCGCGTACTGTGATAAATGAATTGGTGGAAACTAAAATATTATCGGAAGTAAAAATTGCTAACGACAAAGATACAGCCTACCAGCCGGGTATTTCCGATTCGTTGCTTACCATAAAATTTATCATTAATAAACTGGATGAAAACGGAGTTAACGAATTACCGATTACAAATCCAAATGAATTACAAACCATTAACAGGCTGCTCAACGATTTGGATAACGTGATGCGGGACGAAAAAGGAAACGTATTAATCAAAGACATTGCATAGTGCAAATCCGTCAATCTATACTTTTAATATTCCTGTTATTTCTTGGAGCTTCCGTTTTTTCGCAGGCGGATACTGTTAAAGCCGGAAAAACAAAAAGCAAAAAAGCGATTTACCGTGAAGCACGAAAAGCCACTATTATGAGTGCTGTTATTCCGGGACTCGGTCAGGCCTACAACCGTAAATGGTGGAAAGTACCCATCGTTTACGCGGGGCTCGGCGGTTTTGGATATTTATTGGCGACCAATCAGCAAAAATTTTCTTTCTATGGGAAAAATTTAAAAGCTGAAAACGATGGTGACCCAAATACAATTAACGAAACTAAATACAATAGCGATCAGTTATTAAGTCTGAAAAACGATTACCGCAAGTACCGCGATTTAGGCGTTATTGGGTGTGCTATTATTTATGTGTTGAATATTGTGGACGCGAATGTGGATGCCCACTTAAAAACATTTGATGTAAGTGATGATCTGAGTCTGGAGTTAAAACCTTATAATAATTTATTTTATTCAAATAATTCTTATGGATTACAAACAGGAATAACATTAAATTTGAGATTACACAATAAGCCACAGATTTCACAGATTACCACAGATTAAATCCGTGTAAATCCGCGGCTAAAATTTAAATAAACTATATGAAAATTGTTTTATTAGGTTACGGGAAAATGGGAAAGGAAATTGAAAAAATTGCCCTCGGCCGTAAACATGAGGTTGTTTTAAAAGTGGATGAGAACAATCATTCTTCAATTACCAAAGAACAATTAGCAGTGGCTGATGTCGCTATTGAATTCAGCACACCGCATACGGTTGTAGAAAATATTTATAAATGTTTTAACGCAGGTTTACCGATTGTGGTTGGAACAACCGGTTGGTACGATAGTTTTGAAAAGATAACTGCTGATTGTAAAAAAGGAAATAACACTCTGTTTCATGCCACTAATTTCAGCGTTGGCGTAAATTTGTTTTTCAAGGTGAATAAATACTTAGCGGAATTGATGAACAATTATCCGGATTACGATGTGAGCTTGGAAGAAATTCATCACATCCATAAATTAGATAAACCAAGCGGTACAGCAATTACTTTAGCGAATCAGGTTATAGAAAAATTGAAACGCAAGTCCAAATGGACTTTAGATTCTGACTTACGTCAGAATGACGAGTCAGCGTTATTTATAAAAGATATACGTGAAGGTGAAGTGCCCGGTACACATATTTTGAAATACACATCCCCTATTGATGATATCGAAATTATGCATAAAGCTCATAACCGTAAAGGTTTTGCTTTAGGTGCTGTTTTAGCAACAGAGTTTCTCCATAATAAAAAAGGGATTTATACGATGGAGGATTTGGTTTAATCAGTGACTTCGACAAGCTCAGTCACCGGTCAGCGTTTCGGACACTGAGCTTGTCGAAGTGCCGAAACCACTTTCAATTACTTCCTACACAAATAAATCATCTCCCCTGCAGGCAAACGATAACGGTCTACTAAATCCGCGCCGAGTGTAATTACAAAATCATCAACCGTGACTTTAAATCCGGCAGCCGAAAGTTTGTCTTTGTAATCCAATCCAAATAAACGAACGTGATCCTTTTGCCAGAAATGTTTTTCGCGGTCTGCTTCGCTGGTGATAGTTTTGTCTTCGTAAGTTCTAGCTCTTGTAGTATCCAAAGGCACTTGGAAAATTCCCCAGCCTCCGGGTTTCATCACACGGTTTAATTCACGCATGCATTGATCAGCATCTTCAACATGTTCTAAAACATGATTGCAAAAAATAACATCAAAACTATTATTCTCAAAAGGCGCTTTGTGTAAATCAAAATGTATATCTGCAATCGGTGAATTATAATCACCTGTTGTGTAATTTAAGTTTTTCATGGCACGGAACAATTTATAAAAACATTGCTCCGGCGCTATGTGCAATACTTTATGTTTCTCTGTAAAGAAATTTGTTTTTTGTTTTAAATACAACCATAATAAACGATGACGCTCTAAGGACAAACTACCCGGACATAATACATTTTTACGCTTGGCGCGGCCACTGTAACCATAAGGTAAAAATTTGCGGTAAGTTTTGCCGCTTATCGGGTCTTCGTAACGTGTACCGTAATATAATAAGGGCGCAATTTTACTGAACCACAAACTAAATGTGATAAGTATAGGGCGCGGTATGGTACGGAGTAAGAAATGAAACATTTACGGGCGTAAAAATACGGCTTATTAGCCATATTTTAACCTATAAATCCAATATAAAATATACATAATTTACTACAT
>JAHEYE010000159.1 GCA_023251695.1 Sphingobacteriaceae bacterium
TTGCATCATTAACGATGGGAATGGGCATTGTTCCGATTGCAAATAAATTAAATTACGATTTGGTTTTGCCCGGTAATTGGGAAGTGGCGTATGGAAAGCAAATGCTGATGCACGACATGAATTCTTATTCCGCTGCAAAAGTTTGCAGTAACATGTTTCATAACGATGACTTGGATCACGATCTTTTATTTCCACCTTACCAGATCTTTAATTTAGGAGGAACGCGGATTGGTTTTGTAGGATACAACGATCCTTTAACTCCCGTACGTCAATCACCGGCTTATTCGAAAGGAATTAAGTTTACAAAGCCTGAAGTTAATCTTGAGAAATATGTAAAAATTCTGCGTGAAGAAAAAAAGTGTGACATGGTTTTTGTTTTATCGCACATGGGTTTATCACAGCAAGTGCATTTAGCCAATCAAAAATGTACTGAAGGGGTGGATTATATTTTAGGAGCAGATACACACGAGCGTGTGCGTGAACCATTACAAGGTAAATTCACAAAAGTAACAGAGTCAGGTGCTTTTGCTTCCTTTATCGGAAAATTGGATATTGTTATTGAAAACGGAAAAATTAAGGATGAGGTTTACGAATTACTGGATGTTGACCCGGAAAAGTATCCTGCGGATAGAGAAGTGGAACATGCTATTGAAAAAGTAAAACGTCCTTACAAAAAAATATTAAAAGAAGTACTCGGACAAAGCAAAACCCCATTGATGCGTTATTACATTATTGAAACGCCGATGGATAATTTAATTACCGATGCGGTGATGTGGAAATTTAAAACCGATATTGCCGTGTCTAACGGTTTCCGGTTTTGTCCGCCTTTAATTCCTGATCCGGAAACTGGTTTAGCCGATATTACACGTGAATATTTGTGGAGCATGCTACCGGTAGATTCGGAAGTGAAAGTAGCAGATGTAAAAGGAAAACAAATTTTAAAATGGTTGGAGAAAGAATTGGAAAATGCTTTTTCTAAAGATGCGAAAAAAAGATTTGGCGGTTGGTTTGTCCGGTTTAACGGCATGAAAGTAACTTTTACAATTGGAAATGAATTTGGGAAACGAGTGCAGGAAGTTTGCATTAAAGATGAACCCCTCGAGTTAGATAAGACTTATACCATGGTAGCTTGCGAACGCGATGGTGATCCGGATAACGTTTTGTGCCGTATGTTAAACGTTCATAATCCTGTTAAACAAGGAATTTTCCTCCACAGTGTGATTGAAGACTATTTAGCTGAGTTCTCACCGGTTTCTCCAAAATTAGAAGGAAGAGCTATTGCAACCGATGCACCTGCCGATTTATTAACACAAGCTTTAGCGGGAATAGATTATCAATTCAGATAGATGAGACATTTTTTACTTGCAATATTATTCCTCGCCTACAATTCCCCTGCTCAAAAAAGCACGCTTCCAATCATTCCGCAACCTAATGAAGTCTCTATTAAAGACGGAAGCTTTACTGTTTCTCCCGAAACAAAAATTGTTTTGCGGCATTCTGAAAGTTTTAAAGCAGATATTGATTGGTTCAATGATTATCTTGAAAAAAATTATGGTTTCCGTTTAGAGTTCATTCAAAGTGAATCGAAAATGGGGAATTTTATTCAGTTCGAGTATCCTGATTTTGAAGGTGGTTTTAAAGAAAATTATCATTTGGATATTAATAAAGCCAGGATAAAAATTACTGCTGAAGGAAACGGCTCCGGTGCATTTTATGCCTTGCAAACTTTAGTTCAGTTATTGCCACCGCAACAAATAAAATCTTTGAAAGTCGCCCCTACCAAAAAATTCGAGGTGCAATGCTGCTACATTGAAGACCGTCCACGTTACCAATGGCGTGGTATGCATTTGGATGTGTGCCGACATTTTTTTCCGGTTTCATTTATAAAACGTTACATCGATTTGATTGCTGCCTATAAAATGAACGTGTTTCATTGGCATTTAACCGAAGATCAAGGCTGGCGTATTGAAATTAAAAAATATCCCAAACTAACTTCAATTGGTGCATGGCGTAGCGGTACAATGGTTGGTTCTTATAAAGATAAAAAATACGATACCATTCGTTACGGAGGATTTTATACACAGGATGAAATTAAAGATGTAATAGTTTATGCAACGGCAAGACACATCACTGTTGTTCCTGAAATTGAAATGCCCGGACATTCTTTAGCTGCTGTTGCTGCTTATCCATGGCTATCCTGTTCGGGCAAACCTCAAGAAGTTGCGAAAGGCTGGGGCGTTTTTGATGATGTGTATTGCACTAAAGATTCCACATTCCAATTCCTTGAAGATGTTTTGACAGAAGTGATTGCTTTGTTTCCCGGGAAATACATTCATATTGGCGGTGATGAATGTCCGAAAACCAGATGGAAAACTTGTCCGCATTGTCAGACTCTGATCAAAAAAGAAAAATTAAAAGATGAGCACGAGTTGCAAAGTTATTTCATTACACGCATCGAAAAATTTCTTAATAGCAAAGGAAAACAAATTATTGGCTGGGATGAGATTTTAGAAGGTGGCCTCGCCCCGAATGCAGCAGTGATGAGTTGGCGCGGAACTGAAGGCGGAATTGCTGCGGCTAAACAAAAACACAATGTAGTGATGAGTCCGGGCAAGCCTTGTTATTTCGATCATTACCAAAGTAAAAACAAATTGACCGAACCACTTGCGATTGGAGGTTTTAATCCCCTGGATTCTGTTTATAATTACAATCCAAGTCCAAAAATTTTAAACGAACAGGAAACCCAATTTATTATGGGTGCGCAGGGAAATGTGTGGACGGAATATATTTTAAATGAAAAACAAGTCGAATACATGGCTGTGCCGAGAATGATCGCTTTGGCGGAAGTTTTGTGGACGCTTCCTGAAAATAAAAATTTCACAAATTTTGTTTTGCGTTTAAATAAGAATAAATTTATTTTAGATATGTGGCAGGTTAATTATGCAAAACATTTTATTACCAAAATCAAATAACATGGGATCAAGAAGAAAATTTTTAAAAACATCCGGAATTTTATCGGCATTAGCTTTAACTAGTCTGCCAAAGTTCGGAAAAGCGATTGCTGAAGAAGAAAAAATAGTTGAACCGGGAGAAATAAGAAAGCCGGTGGTCATTTCAACCTGGAATCACGGCTTAGCTGCTAACGATGGCGCCTGGAAAGTTTTATCAGCGAACGGTACTGCTTTGGACGCAGTAGAAAAAGGCGTAATGGTAACCGAAGATGATTTTACCAATTTAAGTGTTGGATTAGGTGGTTTGCCCGACCGTGAAGGACACGTGACTCTTGACGCAAGCATAATGGATGAAAAAGGAAGATGCGGTGGTGTTGCCTTTCTACAACGCATCAAACATCCTATCTCTGTTGCGAGAATGGTTATGGAGAAAACGCCTCATGTTCTCATAGTTGGAAATGGCGCGCAAAAATTTGCGTTGGATAACGGTTTTAAATTAGAGCCAAAAAAATTATCTCCTGAAGCCGAAAAAGCGTGGAAAGAATGGTTAAAGACCAGTCAGTATAAACCAATTGCAAACATTGAGAATCATGACACTATCGGCATGGTTGCCTTGGATGCAAATGGAAATTTATCGGGCTCCTGTACAACAAGCGGTTTGGCTTATAAGATGCATGGTCGCGTTGGTGATTCACCAATTATCGGTGCAGGAATGTATGTAGATAATGAAGTGGGGGCAGCTTGCGCAACAGGCGTTGGCGAAACTGTTTTAAAAATTTGCGGCTCGTTTTTAGTGGTTGAGTTTATGCGGCAGGGTTTATCGCCAACGGATGCTTGTAAAAAAGCAATTGGCCGTTTAATTTTGAAAAATCCAAATTACAAAGAAGTACAAGTTGGCTTTTTAGCCATTAATAAAAAAGGAGAGCATGGTGCCTATGCTTTACAAAAAGGTTTTAATTATGCTTTGGCAGATAATACCGGGAATAAATTATTTGATTCAGATTATTTTTTGAAATAACAAAATAATTCCCCCTTTTTCAAAGGGGGTTAGGGGGATTCAATGAAGAGCTATTCCAATTACAATAAGAACCTTAAAATATACGCCCGCGAAAAGCGTAACCATTCCACATTCGGAGAAATTTTGCTTTGGAAAAATTTACTAAGTAAAAGAAAGTTAGGATATCAGTTTAACAGACAGTTTCCAATACAGAATTTTATTGTGGATTTTATTTCCAGAAAACTTAAATTGATCATTGAAGTGGATGGATATTCTCATCAGTTCAAATACGATGAGGATTCAAAAAGAGATAAAATATTAAAAGAACTTGGGTTTAATGTATTGAGAATTCAAGAAAAGGACATTAAGTACGATTTTCATAATGTTGTAAGGGTCATTGAATTTTATATTGATGAATTTGAAGAGAAAAACAGAATTCAATCCCCCTAACCCCCTTCGCCAAGGGGGAATTAAATTGTGCAATGAAAAATATTTTAGAAATAGCTTGTTTTAATCTGGAATCTTGTTTAATTGCGCAAAAAGCAGGCGCTCACAGAATAGAACTTTGTGAAAATTATAAAGCAGGCGGTGTCACACCTTCTCAAACTTTAATTGTTGAAGCCCGTGAACAATTGCAAATTGATTTATTTGTAATGATTCGTCCACGCGGAGGAAATTTTGTTTATTCGGTCTCCGAATTTAATACCATGAAAGAGCAAATTACTTTCTGTAAAAAAAACAATTGCAACGGAATTGTTTTTGGGATTTTAACTCCGGAACATAAAGTTGATATTAAAAGATGTGAAGAACTGGTTGAATTAGCAAAACCTCTGCCCTGTACTTTTCACCGCGCTTTCGATGAAATAGAAGATCAGGAAAAAGCTTTAGAAGACGTTATTAATTGTGGTTTCAAAAGAATTCTGACTTCAGGAAAACAAAAAACAGCGCTAGAAGGCTCATCCATAATTATGGATCTGATTCAAAAAACAAATAACAGAATCCAAATTGTACCAAGCGGAGGAGTACGGTCAGGAAATATTTCCGGGTTAAAAAAAACAGGCGCTAAGGAATTTCATTCAGCGGCTATTACCGATGCAAGTGAAACTACTGATGAGGTTGAAATTAAAAATATTTTATCATCATTTTGAAAAAAATAATATTACATATCTTTTTTCTATGCTCTGCATCCCTGTTTTCTCAGAACACTGAAACTGTTTTAAATACCCAATGGCAATTTCACCAAAAAGGAAAAGAAACCTGGTTCCCCGCTAAAGTTCCGGGAAATGTACACACCGACTTACTCACGAATAAACAAATTCCTGATCCGTTTTATGGCGATAACGAAAAAAAAGTGCAATGGATTGAAAACGAAGAATGGGAATATAAAACTGAATTTACATGTGATAAAAAAACATTTTCCCAAAATCATATTGAACTGGAGTTTGAAGGGCTGGATACTTATGCTAAGGTCTATTTAAACGAAACGCTCATTCTCAATTCCGACAATATGTTCCGTTCATGGAATCTTGATGTCAAGAAAAACATAAAGGAAGGAAGTAATAATTTACGTGTTGTATTCGAATCCTCTGTAAAACGGGGAAAAGCTGAAGCAGCGAAATTACCTTACACACTACCCGGCGATGAAAAAATATTTACCCGTAAAGCCCAATACCAATACGGTTGGGATTTTGCCCCGCGCTTTGTAACCTGTGGAATTTGGAAACCAATAAAACTTATTACCTGGAATAAAGTGAAAGTCGAATCTGTTTATGCCTATACCAAAGAAATTAAAGATTCAACCGCAAAAGTTGATTTTATTTTTGAAATAAATACTGCCGAAGAAGGATATTATGAGATAAGATATAATATTGGCACCATTGGTAAAAACCGTGAACAATTCAGAACACAAACTCAGCTTGTGGAATTAAAACCCGGAATATCTACAACAACCATCAACGCCACTATTCCTAATGCAAAGCTATGGTGGTGCAACGGAATTGAAAGAAATCGGCCTGCCATGTATGTAACCGGTTTTAAAATTACACATGGTGATACCACACTAACGCAAGGCAATGTACACTTTGGTATACGCACCATTGAGTTAGTTCAAAACAAAGATTCCCTCGGTTCTTCATTCTATTTCAAGTTGAACGGAGTTCCTGTATTTATGAAGGGCGCGAATTTTATTCCACAAAATAGTTTTTCGCCTGATCCTGGGAAAGACAATACACGTAAATTATTAATGATGGCGAAAGATGCCAAAATTAATATGCTGCGCATTTGGGGAGGAGGCATTTATCCGGATGAAGAATTTTACCGCGACTGCGACCGCGCCGGTATTTTAATCTGGCAAGACTTTATGTTCGCCTGCGCGATGTATCCTTCCGATGAAAAATTTATCGAAAACGTAAAGCAGGAAGTGACCCAACAAATAAAAAATCTGCGTAATCATCCCTGTTTAGCATTGTGGTGCGGTAATAATGAAAGTGATGAGGGCTGGAAGAACTGGGGCTGGCAAAAACAGTACAAATTTACTAAAAACGATTCGGCTAAAATATGGAACGCTTATAAAACCTTATTTCACGAATTGATACCATCACTTGTTAAACAAAATGATTTCAAAACTCCCTACTGGCCTTCGTCTCCAAGTATCGGTTGGGGACATAAAGAAAGTTTGAAGCAAGGCGATTCACATTATTGGGGAATATGGTGGGGAAAAGAACCTTTCGGAAATTATGAAACTAAAGTCGGGCGTTTTATGAGTGAGTATGGCTTTCAAAGCATGCCCGATTTAAAAACATTTCAATCCTTCTGCAATGAATCAGCATTAAATCTGAATTCGCCAGAAGTAAAGAATCACCAAAAACATCCCACGGGTTACGAAACGATAAAGGAATACATGAAGCGTGACTTTAATGTTCCTAAAGAATTTGAGAAATTTATTTATGTTTCACAATTACTACAGGCATACGGGATGAAAACTGCAATCGAAGCTCACCGTCGCTCAAAACCTTATTGTATGGGAACATTATTCTGGCAGCTAAACGACTGCTGGCCCGGCACCACCTGGAGTGCAATAAGTTTTAATAATACGCCCAAGGCTTTCTATTATGATTTAAAGAAATTATATGATAACGTCATGGTAACCGTTTTAAAAGAAAATAATAATTACAAAGTGTACGTTGTTAACGATTATCCCGATTCCCTTGAAGGCAAACTTACTGTCAGCATCCGAGATTTTGAAGGGAAGGATTTATTTACAAAAACCGTGGACGCTGTTGTTAAAGGAAATTCTTCCACTGCTTATTTCACTTTGTCAGAAAAAGATTTGCCTAGGGCCGATAAATCAAAAATTTATCTCCGCTGTTTCTTCACCGATATTTACGGTAACATTAAAAGAAAAACGCTCTATTATTTTACCTCACCCAAAGACTTAGTGTTGCCAAAGCCTGAACCGGTTTTTACTTACAATTCTTCTGAAAATGTGATTTCAGTAAAAAGCAATGTTCTCGTTAAAAATCTTTATCTGACAGCGAAAGAAATCAATTTCAATCAGAATTTTTTTGATCTCGAACCAAATGAAGAAATCAAAATTGATGTTAAACCTATATTAAAGGATGTTTCTGAAATCAAATTCCTTTCATTGTATGATATTAACCAGTAAATTTGGAAACTATGAATTACTGCTGTCATAAGCTTTTCTGTATCACGGTTTGTTTCATTCTGGGTTTTCGGATTCACGCACAGAACAATTACGCGCAATATGTAAATCCATTTATCGGAACCGGAGGACACGGCCATACTTTTCCTGGAGCAACATTGCCTTTTGGAATGGTGCAATTGAGTCCGGATACAAGAATTGACGGCAGTTGGGATGGTTGTGGCGGTTATCATTACAGCGATAGTATTATTTATGGATTTTCTCACACCCATTTAAGTGGGACAGGCGTTAGTGATTACGGGGATATTTTATTAATGCCAATGTTAGGCGCACCAAGTATTGATAACAAAATATATTCTTCAAAATTTTCCCATCTTAAGGAAAAAGCAAGCGCCGGCTATTACGAAGTTTTTTTAGAAGATGATAAAATAAAAGCTGAATTAACTTCCACCCTGCGTACG
>JAHEYE010000357.1 GCA_023251695.1 Sphingobacteriaceae bacterium
CATTATAAATTGTTGTTGTTCCTTCAGCTAAAACCGCTGCCATTATAATGTTTGCAGTTCCGATTACTGAAGCTTCATCCAACAACATGTAACAGCCCCGAAGTTTTTTTGCTTCAACTTTAAAAACTTCGTTGGTGCTATCGTAATTAAATTGAGCTCCCAGATTTTCAAAACCAAGGAAATGCGTATCCATTCTTCGCCGTCCAATTTTGTCACCACCTGGCTTGGGCATATACGCCCTGCCAAAACGCGTCAGCATCGGACCAATAATCATTACCGAGCCGCGTAATCCTCCACCTTTCTTTCTGAACTCGGGCGACACAAGATAATCTACTTTTACATCATCCGATTGAAAAGTAAATTCTTCATGACCGGTTTTTTCAACTTTTACGCCGAGATCGCGTAACAAATCAATAAGTTTATTGATGTCAATAATATCCGGGATATTACTGATTGTGACTTTTTCTTTGGTGAGAAGAACGGCGCAAATGATTTGCAAAGCTTCGTTTTTAGCGCCTTGGGGTGTTATGTTTCCTTTTAATTGTTTGCCGCCTGTTACTTCAAAAATGGCCATATTAACTGGTACAAATTTTTTTAATGTTTTTTGTGCTTATGAAAATGCTTTTTGTGTTTATTATTCTGAAACTTATGACGCGGTTTATTGCTGGTTCCCGTGTTATTATTTCTTACGAGCTCCTGATGTGAACTCAAGGCAACCGATTCATCAATCTTCAATTGACCTTCCGACAGATCATTCAGATTTTTAAAAATTACATCGTCTGTAATTGCATCTTTATTCCAATTCAAATACGATTTTTTAAGATGGTTGGCTATCAAACGTGTCAATTCATCTTTCTCCGGACCGTCTTTTAGTGCTTTAGCTTTTTTAATAATGGCCTCTATGGTTTTGCCATAATGCTTAAACCTGATTTTACCTGAAGGATAGGTTAACCTTGCAGGTTTCTCCTTAAAAGTTTCAGGCTTTGGTTTTGGATATGGGGAATCCACATCCAGTTTAAATTCTGAAATAATGAACAAGTGATCCCATAATTTATGGGTAAAATCTGCTACATCGCGCAAATGGGGATTAAGAGCCCCCATTACCTGAATGATGGCTTTTGCACATAAATTCCTTTCGTCACGGTCTTTTAAGGTAGCACAATGCGCTATCATGCTTTGTACATTCCGCCCGTATTCGGGAATGATCATTTTGGGTCTATCTGTATTGTATTCCATAGCGTCGTTCATGGTATAAATATAGCGAAAATTAGGGCTGGTTTTAAAGTTTTTAACTATTTATTAACCAATCTAATGTTTATTTCCCGTTTTTCTATTTTTACAGTCTTATTAATAAATTTTAAAGCAAAAAATTATGGATTTAAAAGTAACGGTAACCAACATTGCAACACGTTGGAATTACAAAGTAGAAGAAATTTCTCCGGGAGTTTTCAGAATGGATGTTGCAATTAAAATGAAAGACGGAACATTCCGTTATCAGTTTGTTTATGTATGGATCATTGCCGGACGTTATTTCGGGAAAGATGTTGTTTATATGAATAGCCGCTGTGGTGAGTTTTCACAAAACCTGAATCTTTATAAATTAATTAAAGAAGGCGGTTACGGAACTTTCTCTTCAGTTACAGTAACAACTGATAAACGCGCCGACGGTTCGCCTTGTGAAACGGTAATTGTACAGGCCGTTCAACCTATCGAATTTACAAGCGAAACCATTTTAAATGAGGTTATTTACGACGTAGCCTTCAATGCTGATGCTATTGAATCGCTTTATTTTGGCGGAGATAAGAATTAAGTCGGAAGATTTAGTGTAAATTAGCGGTTCCAAAAACTAAAACTATGTCAGTACTTGTAAATAAAAACTCGAAAATAATTGTCCAAGGATTCACCGGCGGTGAAGGTACTTTTCATGCCACGCAAATGATCGAATACGGTTCAAATGTTGTGGGTGGCGTGACCCCCGGGAAAGGCGGTACTAAACACCTTGAAAGACCTGTTTTTAATACAGTTTCTGATGCCGTGAAAGCAACAGGTGCAGATGTTTCCATTATTTTCGTTCCTGCAGCTTTTGCGGCGGATGCTATTATGGAAGCAGCCGATGCCGGGATTAAAGTGATTGTTTGCATTACTGAAGGTATTCCTGTGAAAGACATGATAATTACGAAAGAATACTTAAAGACAAAAGACAGCCGTTTAATCGGACCAAATTGTCCGGGTGTTATTACTGCAGGTGAAGCTAAGGTTGGAATTATGCCGGGTTTTGTTTTCAAAAAAGGTAAAATAGGAATTGTTTCTAAATCAGGGACTTTAACTTACGAAGCAGCCGATCAGGTTGTGAAAGCAGGTTTAGGTGTTACTACCGCCATTGGAATCGGTGGCGATCCGATTATCGGAACAACAACGAAAGAAGCTGTTGAAATGTTGATGAATGATCCGGAAACTGAAGGAATTATTATGATTGGTGAAATTGGCGGAAACCTGGAGGCTGATGCAGCACGCTGGATTAGAGCGAACGGAAATAAAAAACCTGTTGTAGGTTTTATTGCCGGACAAACTGCTC
>JAHEYE010000160.1:0-2904 GCA_023251695.1 Sphingobacteriaceae bacterium
TGTTTTGCCGATAAAAATTATACAAAAGCTTATTTGCGGCATTTATTAGTTTGTGGTGAGATATTAGCTTCACAAATTTCAACTTTACACAATTTGCATTTCTATTTATGGTTAGTGAAAGAATCGCGTAAAAGAATAATTGACGGTACTTTTAATGATTGGAAAAATAAAATGGTAATACAAGTTAATCAACGCCTGTAATTTGCTGACGATAATTGATAAATATATTTTAAAGAAGTTTTTGGGGACTTATATCTTTTCCATTACCCTGATTCTTGCCATTTTTATTGTATTTGATATAAAAGACAAAGTTCAGACATTTAGTACTGAAGATATTCCAATAAACGAAATCATTACGGATTATTATTTAATGTTTATTCCGGTATATGGAAATATGTTTAGTCCACTGTTTACCTTTATCTCCATTATTTTTTTCACTTCAAAAATGGCTCACCGTACCGAGTTTGTCGCTATTTTGAGCAGCGGTGCGGGATTCAACCGTATTTTAAAACCTTATATGATAGGAGCTTTTATTATTGGAGGCTCATCCTTGTTATTAAATCATTTCGTTATTCCTAAAGCACAAAAAATAAAAATTGGTTTTGAAGATAAATGGATTAACAAAGGTTACAGCACGGATGACAGAAACATTCATAAAATAATTGCGCCAAATACAGTTTTATACATGGAGAGTTATGATAACAGAATCAATACCGCACGGAAGATGTCGATCGAAAAATTCGTCAACAATAAACAGATTTATTTTCTGAAAGCTGACGAAATGAAATGGGATACCGTGAATAAACAATGGATTCTGACAAATGTATTTGAAAAGACCATCACGCAGCAGGACCGGCTCGATACTTTAAAAAACCAAAAACCAATTCATAAAGAAAAACATATTTATCAGGCTTCAAAAACAATGAAGATGGATTTTACACCGGCCGATATGTGGCGTTATGAGAGTAAGTTTGAGACCATGAACACACCCGAATTAAACAAATACATTGCACGCGAAACACAAAAAGGCTCCAACCAAATTGAATTCTTTGAAGTGGAATTGCATCGTAGAACTTCTTTCCCATTCGCAACATTTTTACTAACCATTATTGGTTTAGCTATTTCTTCCCGCAAAGTGCGCGGCGGTGTTGGTTTGCAAATTGCTTTTGGTATGCTTTTAAGTTGTTTATACATCATGCTAATGTATATTTTCACCACCATTGCAACAACCGGATATACGTCCCCTCTCTTAGCAGTTTGGACACCAAATCTTATTTTTTGTTTCGTTGCCTTTTATTTTTACAAAACGGCCCAGCAATAAAAATGCGAACACTGTTTAGCAGCATACAGAATAAATATAGCCCACTGCAAATTATAATTGGACTGGGGATAATTTTCCGTCTTATTGCCGTCATCTTCTCGAAAGGTTTTGGTTTTTTTGACGATCATTTTTTAGTGATTGAAGCCGCGCAAAGTTGGGTAGATGGTTACGACTATAACTATTGGTTACCTGATCCGAATTATCCATTGCGACAGCCACAAGGCCATCCGCTTTTTTATGTTGGCTTTCATTATTACATTTTTAAATTCTTTTCGTTTATTGGATTCACCGATCCGCAATTAAAAATGCTAGTTATCCGTTTGCTGCATGCTGCTTGGTCGTTACTAATTATTACTTATGGCTATAAAATAGCAGAACGTTTCTCTAATAAAAAAACTGCCATCTACGTTGCCGGATTCCTGTCTCTTTTTTGGTTCATGCCGTTTTTGAGTGTAAGAAATTTAGTTGAATTTGTTTGCGTTCCTCCATTATTAATAGCCACCTGGTTATTGATTAAAGAAAAAAATTATAGAACCTATTTTATTGCCGGAATATGGCTTGGTATTGCGCTTTCCATCCGTTTTCAAACAGTATTTTATCTTGCGGGAATTAGTTTGGCATTATTACTCATGAAGACCAATTTCAAATATTTAATTATTTGTTTACTTGGGTTTTCTTCTGTCTTATTAATTACGCAATGTTTAGTTGATTATATTATTTGGGGGCGTGTATTTGCGGAACTCGGTGCCTATATCCAATACAATATTGATAACGCTGCCGTTTACGGAACTGACGTTTGGCATATGTATTTTGATCTGATCTTTGGTTTATTGATTCCACCACTTAGTTTTTTACTATTCGGAGGATGGTTGGTCAGCTGGAAAAAATTCCCGATCCTTTTCTGGCCAATTCTTTTTTATTTAGCTTTTCATAGCTATTTCCCAAATAAACAGGAACGGTTTGTGCTTACGATCGTTCCCTCCATAATAGTTATCGGCACTATCGGAATGTTTTCTTTCTATCAAAAATATAAGGCTCGCATCCCTCCTAAACTATTCAGGTTCTCAAAGGGATTTGTGATTGTATTGAATGTAATTTTTATTTTTGTTCTTAGCCTTTCTTACTCTAAAAGAAACCGGGTTGAAGCAATGTCATTCTTACATCATCAGCCTGATATGAACATGGTGATGATCGAAGACAGTAATAAAGAAAATGATTTTACAATGCCCCCGCTTTTTTATTTAGGAAAATGGCATTCAGTTATTGGAGTCACCAAAAATTTCTATTTAGACAGCGTTAAATATCAGTTCAGTATTATTCCCGATAGTGTAAAGCCAAATTACATTGTTTTCTGGCGGCACGAGAATATAAATGCGCGGGTGGATAGTTTCAGGAAATTATTCCCTAAAATTAAATACGTTACAACAATTGAGCCCAGTTTCATTGACAAAACTTTAAATTGGCTGAATCCATTAAATGACAATGAAACTACCTATATTTATAAAATAAATGAATAAGATCTTAATAAAGAGCGCGACAATCGTTAACGAAGGCGAAATTTTTTGTGCTGATGTTTTAATTGA
>JAHEYE010000160.1:3004-8010 GCA_023251695.1 Sphingobacteriaceae bacterium
GCTGAATCCATTAAATGACAATGAAACTACCTATATTTATAAAATAAATGAATAAGATCTTAATAAAGAGCGCGACAATCGTTAACGAAGGCGAAATTTTTTGTGCTGATGTTTTAATTGATGGTAACCTCATTGTAAAAATTGAAAGTGAGATAGATGAGAAAGGGGCAAAAGAGATAAACGCTGAAGGTCTGCATTTATTTCCCGGCATTATCGACGACCAGGTGCATTTCCGTGAGCCCGGATTAACGCACAAAGGAGAAATTTATACCGAAGCAAAAGCTGCTGTAGCAGGAGGTATTACGAGTTTTATGGAACAGCCTAATACAAATCCTCCTGCAATTACTATTGAAGAACTCGAAAAAAAATATACCCGCGCTTCACAATGCTCATTGGCGAATTATTCGTTCTTAATGGGTACTACCAACGATAATATTGAGGAACTTTTAAAAGTAAATTACTCGGAAGTGGCGGGTGTCAAAATTTTCATGGGCTCATCTACCGGAAATATGCTGGTGGATAATCACAAAACACTAGAAAATGTTTTCTCACAGGTTGAAGCAATTATTGTAACACATTGCGAAGATGATGTGATGATAAAAGAAAGACAGAAAAAAATAATTGAAGAGTATGGAGAAGATATTCCTACCTATTTCCATCCTATTATCCGTAATGACGACGCCTGTTACCGCTCTTCATCTTTTGCTGTTGAAATGGCGAAGAAATTCAATACACGTTTACATGTCTTTCATATCTCATCGGCGAAAGAATTAAGTCTGTTTACAAATAAAATCCCACTGAAACACAAACGGATTACTGCTGAGGCATGTATACATCATTTATGGTTTAGTGATGAAGATTATAAAACAAAAGGCAATTTGATCAAATGGAATCCATCCGTTAAAACACAGTACGACCGCGATAAAATTTTTGAAGCTGTTTTAAACGGAACAATTGATGTCGTTGCAACCGATCACGCACCGCATACTATTGAAGAAAAATCTCAACCCTATTTGAAAGCACCAAGTGGTGGTCCACTTATTCAACATAGTTTACAAGCTATGTTGCAATTTCATAAGCAGGGAAAAATTACTTTGACACAAATTGCAGAAAAGATGTGCCACAATGTTGCTGATCTTTTTAGAATAGAAAAACGCGGTTACATCCGTGAAGGGTATTATGCTGACCTGGTTTTAGTCAATCTCAATAAAGAACAAACAGTAAACAAAACAAATATTCTTTCAAAATGCGGATGGAGTCCGTTTGAAGGCTATACTTTCAATTCCTCAATAGAAAAAACATTCGTTAACGGGCATTTAGTTTATGATTCGGGTAAGTTTGATGAGAATGAAAAAGGACTAAGGCTACTATTCGCTAAATTCTAAAAATCACCCGACAAATCGGGCCTTTTTACCAATAAGGAATAAAGATTTATCGATACAGTACGCCTAAAAATATTTAGATTTCTTGCTTCACTCATTGAATAAGGTATTTCACTAATTCATTATTTTTTCGATAATAACTACTTTTTAAATGCCTTAAAATCAAGGTTTAAATAAGCTATATTTGGGTATGAAACAAGAGAAGCATAATATATTACGCGATGTAGCTATTGGTTTAATCCTATTCTGTTCATCTACCGGCTTTAGTCAGAATTCAGAAATTTATGTGAAAGATGTAAACTCAACCGTTTCTACATCTAAAAGCGGGTTGGATACACATCCAAAGGTTATTCTTAAAGATGAGTTCATTGGAACAAGACCAATTACGCCAAGTTTGGAGGCACCTGAAATGATTCCATATGTCCCTTCGAACGAAAATACGGATAAAAAAGCTTCCGATAATAGTAAAAATACTTCAAAACCTAACTAGAAATGAACCGACTATTCACCTTTTTAATCATTCTTTCCAGTTTGAAAATTGCCGGTCAAGCTAACGATAATTGTCTTAGTGCAACAAATCTAACCGTAAACGGTCCTTTAATTTGCGGACAAACTATGAATGCAGCCGCAGCAGGTCTTCAGGCAAATGAGTGCTATATTAATTATGCCGGTGTTAATGAGACTTCAGTTTGGTATAGTTTTACCGCAACCCAAGCCTCAATAATTTGGAATTACATTGTAACAAATAGTCCCGGATGTGTCCCGACTCTTCAAGTTTACGGACCATTTGCGAGTGTTGCGGCCGCATGTGCAAGCCCCTCAGTTTTTGTTGGGCCCTGCGGTGGTTATAATTGGCTAACTAATAACACTTATCAAGGTTCAGAAACTGCACAATATTTACAATCAAATGCTGACCCGGGTAATCATATGCTTTTAACCGGTTTGACGATTGGCGGCGTTTATCTGATTAGAGTTCAAGGTGAGTATGGTGGTGCTTGTGGTGCATTACCTGTTTTTTGTGTCAGCGTAGATACTCCGGCACTGAACTCAGGCCCTCCAACAGCATCAGTAGTTAACGCTTGCGGTGTTACTTTTACCGGTACAACTAATGGTGGTTACTATAATAATGGTTCTGAAAACGGTGGAGGATTTGGTAATCTTGATAATTGTGCCGGTACTACTTGTCCAAGTTGTCTTACACCAGGAGATGATGTTCCTTACGTTATAAATAATGTTTCCTGGTATACTTTCTGTGCATCAACAGCAGGTACATGGAATGTTCAGTTCTCTGTAAGTAATTGTGTTTTGGCGCCGCCAAATACCGGAGCGCAAATCGCGATCTTCACAGGGGCTCCTTGCTCTTGGACTCAGACTTGGCAAAGTCCATCTTCATGCGGTGCATTGGGAACAGCTCAAGTGCCTAGCGGTTGCTCGGTTACATCTTCTAACTTTAATGTTGCTGCTGGAGGATGCGCCTATATGTGTGTAGACGGTTTCGCAGGTGATGCATGTGATTACTCTTTAGTATTAACAAATGTACTTGGCGGGTGTACTGTTCTACCTGTTGAATTAACCGGCTTCACTGCTAAATGTGTGAAAGGTCAATTATTTTGTGAGTGGGAAACTGCAACTGAAAAAAATTCAGATCATTTTATACTTGAGAAGAGTCTTGATGGAAGGAATTTCTTCCCGGTTGGACAAGTAAAAGCTGCAGGTAACAGTAACATTGCTAAAAAATACGTTCTTGTATTGAAAGAAGCTATTGAAGAATTGGCCTACTACAGGCTTTCAGAAACCGACTTGGACGGAACAGTAAAGACTTTTAATACAAATGCTGTGAAAGGATGTGAAATTGGAAAAAAATTCAGTTCATGGGCATCCGGAGATCAAATTAATATTTCGGTAACTTCAAAAGCCGCCGGAAATTACACTGTAGAGCTTTACGATCTGTCCGGTAAACTTGTTTTGTCAAATGAACAGTCTTATTCCATAGGTAGTTCAATAGCTACTATTCCTGTTGAATCCGGTAATGGAATTTATTTTCTAAGAATAATCGGAGACGACGAGAATCAGGGCAAAAAGATCTTCATTCAGAAATAACAAAGGTTCCGACAATTTTTAACAATTCTGCATTTAGCTTCTAATTATTTCTCCATCTTTATTAAAAATGGTTTAAATTTGATTAAACCTTATAATTTTTTTCAAATGAAAAAACTTTTACTTTTTAAAACATTATTTTTATTTCTGTTCACTTCTTTAAGTTATGCCCAGCAGTATAACGCAGCGGGAGACCTAGTTTCCGGAAATAAAAATACACCTGCAAATGCAATGGCTTACGTGCCCTGCCCTGTTCTTACAGGAATCGATACAACTAATAATTCAAAATTTTGCGGAAGCTTAACGCTAGGAAATAGTGTAATGACTGCATTCGGCGGACCATCCCCTTTTGTATATACATGGTTTCAAACGCAAGGATACACGCCTATTGGTTTACCGGCAAATACGAGTACTTACACATCGAGCCAGGCCCGCGGGTTTTGGTTTACCAGTCCAACCACGACGGTAATTACCGGTTTACGTGTACCAACTGATATCGGAACTGCAAATCAATTTATTTACGTTGTGAAATGGCCAACTGCGCCTCCAACTTATACTCTTCAATCCTCAAACTATACTGTGTTAGGGAAGTTTCTGAATGTTCCCGGACTTGATACAATAAAGTGCGGAATACAAATAAAAACAGGTGATATTATCGGTGTTTTAGGTGTTCGCGGATCAACTGCCGTTACAACTGCCAGCATGTCGTACGGCCCGGGAGGTTTTGCAACCACCATCAGTGGTAATCCGGTTACTTTATACCGTTTTATGAGTCAGACCGACATTACGACTAATCCGCTCGGTCCGCTTTGCGAAGGCGGTACAGGAAATTTAGCGCGTGTAGATATGTTTTTCGGAAACGCTATTTCTGTTACACCTTTTGCTAATAATTTAAGCGGTGGTAATTATGTTTGTTTTTATGCCGATACGAATGGATGTACAAGTTCATCAACCGTAAATGTTGTGCCTGCAGCAACAATTATTACGACCAGTAGCTTTACAAATCCGACTTGTTCTTCCGGTAATAACGGACAGGCACTCGTTATGCCAAGCGGCGGTTATTTCCCTTACACTTACAGTTGGTCTCCAACAGGCGGAACTACAAACCTGGCAACAGGACTATCCGTTGGAAGTTATACCTGTTTAATTACTGATTCGCTTGGAAATTGTGATATGAAAGTTGTGACTTTAGGAAGTTGTACCGGAATAAATGCATATTCTGCTAAGCTTCCTTTGAGTGTTTACCCGAATCCAACAACAGGGCTTTTCAATATAATATCGGCTGTAAGGGCAGATATTGAGATATACAATTCCTTAGGACAAAAAATTTATGCCGGAAAGATTGAACAGGGAAGAAATAATCCCGTGAACTTGTCTGAACAGCCTTCTGGAATATATTATCTAAGGATAAAAGATAACCGTACAAATTTCAAAATAATTAAAAACTAAACACTACTTTTGAAAGCCTCAATTAAGAGGCTTTTTTTTATGGTAATTGTCACATTAAATAATTTATTGCCGCACGTT
>JAHEYE010000358.1 GCA_023251695.1 Sphingobacteriaceae bacterium
GCATGATTTCGACTGAAGGTGCAATTATTTCCTTTGTTGTTTTACGGGCAGTGGCAGCAATAGCTACCGTGTCTCCCTTTTTTAAGGCGGGAGGTATCTTCACAGTTTATCTTTTCTTTGCGTTTTTCTTAATTTTTAAATACTCGTTGTATTTTTTGTTCAGCGGTTCGTTTTTAACACGGACTTTATACCAGAATTCACCACTTTTAATTCTGTAAACATTCATTTCTGAAACACCGTAAGCATTAGCAATTTGTTTTAAAGTACGCTTACGTTTTGGATCGAATAATTCGGTTTTTAGTTTTCTTACTTTAACTTCTGTAAGAACTTTCGAATAATTCCCATTCTGCAAAACACGCTCTTTTATTGCTCTCTTAACCGCAGGACTCGATTTGCGATGCTCCACCTGCTGTTCAATGGTTGTCCATTTTAAATTGGAGGCATTGTTGTTACTTTTATTGTGGTTGAGATGGATAACGAATTTATGTTTAGCTGTAGGCCTCCTTAAAAAAGCTTCAGCCACCAGCCTGTGAACAAAAAGTGATTTTTTTACCCCTTGCATGCGTATGCTGATGCAATGATAATCTTCAATGCGTTTTGCCTTCAGTGTTTGTGCATTTTTAGGTGAATCGGCATAACTCGCCAATTTACCGGTGTTAGAAACAAGGTATTTTTTTTGAAGTTTTACCTTTTTCGGGAAATCAATTGCTTTCCATTTCTCTGCGTTTGCCATAGGAATTAATTTAGGTTTTATTATTAGAACTTAAAGGGCAATGTGTATCTTTGTACGAATATTAGAATTTTTTTTAAATAATAAAAGCTTTTATGTCTAAATCCTTTAAACGTACGCTTGTTACAGCTGCCCTGCCCTATGCCAATGGCCCCGTGCATATTGGTCATCTGGCTGGCTGTTACTTACCAAGCGATATATTTGTAAGGTACCTGAGGAGCAAGGGGGAGGACGTTAAGTTTATTTGTGGCAGCGATGAGCACGGGGTTCCGATTACTATAAAAGCGAAAAAAGAAGGCATTACACCTCAGCAGGTGGTAGATAAATACCATAAAATTATGGGTGATGCCTTTAAGGAATTCGGCATTTCGTTCGATATTTACTCCCGTACCTCAGGTAAAATACATCACCAAACCGCTTCTGATTTTTTTACAACGCTTTATAAAAAAGGTTCGTTTACCGAACAGGTTACTGAGCAATATTACGACGAAGAAGCAAAACAGTTTTTGGCCGACCGTTACATTACCGGAGAGTGCCCTAAATGTGGAAATCCTAATGCATATGGTGACCAATGCGAAAAATGCGGTTCAAGTTTGAGTCCTACTGATCTTAAAAATCCTAAATCTGCGTTATCAGGTAATGTACCCATATTAAAACAAACTAAGAATTGGTTTTTACCATTAGATAAATTGCAACCAAAAATTGCTGATTACTTAAGTAAACATACCGATTGGAAAACGAATGTTTATGGTCAGTGTAAAAGTTGGTTAGATAGCGGTGACGGTTTACAGCCTCGTGCGATGACACGTGATTTAGATTGGGGAGTTCCTGTTCCGGTTGAAGGTGCTGATGGAAAAGTATTGTATGTTTGGTTTGACGCACCTATCGGTTATATCTCTGCAACAAAAGAATTATTACCGAATGACTGGGAAAAATACTGGAAGGATAAGGAAACACGCCTGATACATTTTATCGGAAAAGATAATATTGTTTTCCATTGCATCATTTTCCCGGCGATGTTAATGGAACATGGTGATTTTGTTCTTGCTGATAATGTCCCGGCTAATGAGTTCTTGAATTTAGAAGGAGATAAAATTTCAACATCGCGCAATTGGGCGGTTTGGCTACACGAATATTTAATTGATTTTAAGGATAAACAGGATATTTTACGTTATACGCTTTGCGCGAATGCGCCCGAGAGTAAAGACAATGATTTTACATGGAAAGACTTCCAAACCAAAAACAACAGTGAGCTGGCCGATATTCTTGGGAATTTTATTAACCGCGTGATGGTCTTAACCAACAAAAATCATAACGGTTTAGTACCAGAGGCGAATGAATATACAAAAGCAGATTTATTGGTTTTAGAAGAGGTTGCAAAAGCACCGGATAAAATTGCTGATGCATTAGAGAAATTTAAATTCCGTGAAGCTTTGGCTGAGATGATGAATTTAGCTCGCATCGGTAATAAATATTTAGCTGAACAAGAGCCATGGAAATTAATTAAGAGTGACGAAAAGCGCGTTCGTACCATTATGAATATTTCATTGCAGATTTCTGCAAATCTAGCCATAGTTTGCGAACCGTTTATTCCATTCACAAGCAAAAAGTTATTTGATCTGTTAAATTTAAGCGTATTAAAATGGAGTTCCGCACGCAATACCAATAACCTTGCTGCCGGACATAAAATAAGTGCTGATTCAGGGATTTTATTTTCTAAAATTGAAGATACTGATATTCAAATTCAATTGGATAAATTGGAAAACACTAAACAACAGAACGCAGGTGAAAACACAAGTTTAACGCCGGCAAAATCTGAAACATCGTTTGATGATTTCAGTAA
>JAHEYE010000027.1:0-3949 GCA_023251695.1 Sphingobacteriaceae bacterium
CCGCCCAATTTGAGCTCTATCTTCCAAAACTTAAAGACAAAAAAGTGGCAGTAGTAACCAATGTCAGCGGAATGGTAGGTAAAACCAGCATTGTGGATACCCTTCTGAAATTAAAAGTAAAGATTAAAAAAGTTTTTGGTCCGGAGCACGGTTTCAGGGGTATTGCCGATGCGGGAGAAAAAGTAAAAAGTAATATTGATAAAAAAACAGGGCTTCCTGTAATATCACTTTATGGTTCTCATAAAAAACCAAGTCCGGAAGATTTAAAAGGTATAGATGTTGTTGTTTATGATATCCAAGATGTAGGCGTACGTTTTTATACTTTTATTTCTACCCTTACATATGTGATGCAGGCCTGCGCTGAACAGCAAAAAGAATTAATTGTACTCGACCGCCCGAATCCCAACGGGTTTTATGTAGATGGTCCGGTGATGATTGATAAATACAAAAGTTTTTTGGGATTGCATTCCGTTCCGCTTGTTTATGGTATGACAACAGGCGAATATGCACAAATGGTAAATGGCGAGCGCTGGTTTACCGAAAAAGTACTTTGCAATTTAACCGTAATCCCGGTAAAAAATTACGATCACAACTGTACTTACAATTTGCCTGTTAAGCCCTCACCTAACTTACCGAATTTAAATGCTGTGTTATTATATCCCGGTTTAGGTTTATTTGAAGGAACGGTGATGAGTTTAGGTCGGGGAACGAATTTACCATTTGAGATCATTGGTCATCCGCTTTACAGTGTAAAAGATTTTAGTTTTATGCCAAAGGCAAATGCAATAAGCAAAGACCCAAAATATAAAAACCAGGTTTGCTACGGTGTTGATTTAAGAAAAGAAAATACAATACAAAACCCACAGCGGCTAATACAATTAAAATACTTAATTGCTTTTTACAAGGATATTCAGGACACCGCTTTTATGGATAAAAATTTTAACTGGCACAGTGGTAATGATGAACTGCAGCAACAAATAAAAGCAGGAAAGTCAGAAACCGAAATCCGCCAAAGCTGGCAAAAAGATATTGATGCTTTTAAAGCGATTCGTAAAAAGTATTTGTTGTATAAAGATTTTGAGTAAATTAGCATTAGCAGATAAGGATGATAAACATGCGCCAATCTTGCAAAAATAGCATGCTAAGGATGTAAAAGTAGCTCCTATAAGGGAGTTAGTAGTAAGCCGCCGGACATCGGATAATGAAGAAAATAATTTACATATTAATTCTCTTTTCCTTTTCAAGACAGCTTCTTGGACAAGCAAATCTTGTTCCAAATCCAAGCTTTGAGAACTACATTTCTTGTTCGTCAGTTTTTACCGCCGTTGCCACTTGGGTAAACCCCGTTTCCTCTGGGACACCAGATTATTATAATTCTTGTGCAACTTGTGGAGGTAGTGTTCCATATTGCGCCAACTGCATAGGCTTCGACTGTTTTCAGTATGCTAAATCTGGAGTAGCGTATGCAGGTATTTATGGGTTTGCAGTTGGGGCTTCGAACGTAAGAGAATATGTACAAGCGCAATTAACTTCTTCGTTAACGAATGGAAAATGTTACTATGTTGGCTATTATGCGAATATTATAAATTGGGGAGGGATGGGTTCTAATAAGATGGGATTGTATTTATCGAGTAATGCAATTAGTCAGTCCACACCGTGGTGGTTAAATTACCCTGCGCAGATTAAAACTTTCAATAATCAAATCGTTAAGGACACATTAAATTGGAATCTAATTGCGGGTATTTATCAGGCTGTTAATAATGAAAAATATATAACTATTGGAAATTTTGATACTGATGCTACCACCGACACATTACGTTTTAATCCAACAGCGCTAAAGCCAGACTATTCTTATTTTTTAATTGATGAAGTTTTTGTAATTCCCATTGACAGTATCGCGGGCGGAATGCCCGCATTTGCAGGAAATAATGTAACAATAAATTCAGGTGACAGCACTTTCATAGGGCAACAAATCTCTAATCTTAATTGCACTTGGTACAATGGGACTGTTCAAATAGCAACTAATACCAGTGGACTTTATGTAAAACCAACAGTAACGACCACTTATGTTGTTCAACAAACTCTGTGCGGTAATACGACAACTGCGAGTGTAATCGTAACTGTTAATCCTCTAAAAATTGACGAACTTGGTCTTAAAGGTTCTGAATTTAAAATCAGTCCCAATCCGAATAATGGTTTATTAAATATTGACATAAGTAATAAAGAGTTTGTTTTAAATCAATCGGTAATTAAAATTTACGATGTGCTTTCTCGACAAGTAAAAGAAATCCCGCTTCAAAGTAAAAAACAAGCCCTCGACATTCAAGACCTAAATAACGGAATTTATTATTTGCAACTGCATCAGGACAAAAATATCATCCTTACAAAAAAAATAATTAAACAATAATCGGCGGACACCGACTGAAAGACTATGTGCAGCGGCCAACTACTAACACACGGTGTGGCGACCAGCGGGCGAAGTATAAGTTTTTTGCTTACAATTTGCCTGCCGACGGCAGAATGTTTATTTTTATTGTAAGCAAAAAAAGAACAGCGTTTGGACAATAAATTTTGTTTGGTGGGTTAAGACAAGAAAGTTTTTCAAAACCCGCCGGACGCCAACCGCGAAACCGTTAGCACTAATTGCCACGGACATTTTCCTATGTAAAAAATGCACTCAATAATAAAAACATACGTTGACAATGGAATTGAGTGGTTAAGACAAAGAGACTTACTCTTAAGGCCGACTGATAATTTACCAGATGAAATGCGGGACGAAACCCGAAATGATCAAGATGATTGGAAACCCTGGAAAGCAATTCCAAGTCTTGCAACCGACGCCGATCTTGAAGATATTGAAAATAAAATCAAGTATAAATTACCCACTTCATACAAAGACTTTTTAAAATACAAACACTTTCTTGAATTACATTCAGCAGACAAATTTGAGCCTTTCGGACATATAGTTCATTATTGGAAAGAAAACTACTTGGAGAATTATTTTCATTCCGAATTACGTGAGTACATGTTGGACAAAGGCTACATTTGGTTTGGTAATTATGACGACTGGGGATTTCTTTGTTTTGACGCCAATATACCATCACCGGACAATGAATATCCTGTAATTTTAATTGACCACGAAACCATTGACCAAGCACAATTAATTTACAAAAATTTTAAAGAATGTTTAATTAAAAATACTTTCAGATCTTAATTCGACGGAAATTTAGGCGCATCTTACCTGTGTGGTGGCAACTAAGTGCTAACACACGGTTAGCGACCAGCGGGCAGAAGTATAAGTTTTTTGCTTACAATTTGCCTGCCGACGGCAGAATGTTTATTTTTACTATAAATAAAAAAAGAGGCAGCAGGAAGCAATAAATAAAGTTTTGTCGGTTTAGACACAGGAATCTCCGAAATCCGCACAAGGCAAATCTCGAAACCGTTATGCGGCATTTTAAGACAGACATGAATCCACTTAAGGACCTATATAAAAAACACGCGACAGACTCTGACATCTGGCTGAAAAAATCAAAACAACTTTTTGACTCTGCTGAATTAGTATGGAACCAAACCTCAATCGAGCCGACTCCATCGGGTGGAGAATTTATAAATCATAAACTAGGACACCCAGCACAAATGTTAATGGGCCTTTCACTTGAATGTCTAATCAAAGGTTATATTTTGAGCAAAAATCCAGACTTCATTAATGACGGACGACTTGTAAAATATAATGGTGACAAACTTGACACTCATAATCTAGTAAGGTTATTTGAAATCGCAGACATAATTGTTGACGAACACAATAAAGCTCTCTTAAATCGACTGACCGAAAATGTAAAATGGCTAGCTAAATATTCTATTCCACTGTCTTATCCTCAAAAAGAAATAGACATAATGAACTTTGTAGTTGACAATACAGACTTCGGACAGTTTAGTTATTTATACA
>JAHEYE010000027.1:3959-32410 GCA_023251695.1 Sphingobacteriaceae bacterium
AGCAACTAAACTCCATTTTTTGCGTGTTAACGCTCAAATGCGTAACTTGACATAGCAAAAAACTACCAGTAGCTGCAAAACGTTAACTAAAATGCAAACCTATTTATTCATAAGCGCCCTACTCACTGTCGTTTTAGCGCTTGCGCATTCGGTACTTGGTGAGATAAAGATATTGGGGGAAATAAAAAACGAGACCCTGCCGGAGATTAAAGGTATTCCTGCCTTATGGGATAGTAAAAACTTTTCTAAAAACACTATCCGTTTTGTATGGCATGTTACCTCCGTATTTGGTTTGTGCATCGCATTTATTTTACTGCACTTTTCAAATTCTACAAATATATCGCCTAGCGATAATTTAATCATCAAATTCATTTCAATAACGATGATAAGCGCGGGACTACTAACTCTAATCATAAGCAGAGGCGCTCACATGGGATGGATATTATTTTTGTTAATCGGGATATTCTGCGCATTGGCACTGATGTAATGCTCTTTAACTTCTAAAATACCGGGATAAAACCGAATCACTAATTTTTATACGTCTTTAGTAAATTATCGGAGTATTTTGTAAGGTTAAAGTTGTGGATCGATTGCCTTGCGTTGATGGATAGTTTTAGGTAATTGTCCGTCGACATTTCATTTATTTCAATGATGCGCTTTCTAAAGTCCAATGGTGTATCGCATAGAAAACCATTGTGTCCGTGTTTTACAAATACATTATTTTCAGGAAGGTCTGAACTAAGAACCGGAACACCATTGTTCATGTACTGTTTTGCCTTAAAACCTGATTTTGAACGCTGCAATTCATTGTCTAGAAGTGTCGCAACACCAATATCAAATTTCGAAACTCTCTGCTGAATATCTTGTTCAATTGTCCACTCAATATCTTGTGGTATTTCCAATATTACATTCTCAAAAGTTTTGAAATGGTTTATGAGAAAATTGTATTCTGATTTTTGTGCTACCCCAATAAGTATGAGTTTTATTTTAAATGGCAAATCTTTTAAAGCTGGGAAAAAATACTTAAGTAAACTTTCCTTGTGTCCGCCACCAAAATCCCCTATCCAACCAACTGTTAAAAGAGCGTTTTTATTTTTCTTTATAATATTCAAGTCAGGTGTCGGTGAAGTATTTATGACTATGTTTTTATTGTATTCTGAAAGACGTCGGGCCAATTCATTACTCCCTACTTGAAGTGTAGAACAGTTTTTAATGAAATAAAAAATTGATTTCGGTGGATTCTCTAAATAGTCAGCATCATCAAGATCATAAACCGTGTTTGTTTTGCGAAACCTTACAAGTAATTTTAAGGCCCTGCCATAGATTCGGTTTGTGTTTAGACGTTGTATAACAATAAGAGAATTAGTTTTCCGGAAAAACAAGGCTGAAAAATAAGCCCTGATGAATTTTAAAATTCTCACAGGTCTGTAACCCGGAACGATGAAATAAGAATTTATTCCATAATTGTCTTTTAAAAACTCTAATGGGTACTGTGCTCTGTAACGGACACTAGCCGATTGAGAACTATAAAAAGCAAACCAGTAAATAAATTGAGGTCTTCCACTAGGTTGGCTGTTTGGTTCCGTTGTCATTTTTTTAAAAGTGCATCATAGTATTTATGGTTGAACGGCTTCTGCTTTTTATTACTGACTAATTACAAAGTAAAAATGTTTCGAGGCGTACTCTCCTGTCACCCTTAATACATACGTTCCATTTTGTAACGAGCTAACATTTACAGGCAGAGTAATTATATCGGTATTCAGAAAATTTTGCTGGAAATGCTTTTGCGGCTGCGCATCCCAAATCTGCACGCTCGCATTTTGTCTTTTATAGAACTCAATCTGCAAAGTGAACTGTCCGTTGTTTGGATTAGGATATAGATTTAATGTTTTGATGCCGTTGTTATTCGATAAGGTTGCGTAAGCCGAATCCCAAGGCATTATTTTAATAATTTTTGTTGTACTGGTTATACACGTACCATAAAACGCCTGTTCGGTAATAGGAAAACTTCCGGTATCGGCAAAAACTACAACGGGACTAAACATATCGCCGCCTATTATTGAAGCGATGGATGGAAGAACCCATTTTACTGAATCTGCTTTGGGGATGGTAAGATCAATGAATACCACCGTATCACCTTTAAAATTTTGTGTGGAAGCGATGAATACCGGCGAATTTAAACTGCTGTTCTGACTAATTGTCGCCGTTGTATTTAATATGCAACCAATAGAATCCTTAATACTTACACTATAGGTTGCAAATGGTAAATTAGAATAGGTAATCTGTGCAGTAAACGGACTCCCATTTACAGAATATTTATAAGGAGAAATCCCACCCTTAACATAGATAGTTAAACTGCCGTTGTTTCCTGTACAACCTTTGGCTGTAACGATTGAATCCTGCATATCGGCCGGAATATTTACAACAACCGTATCTTTACCTGTACAACCTGCGGTTCCGTTAGCCGTAACAATGTAAGTTGTAGTAAGTGCAGGATTAACAGAAATACTTTGTCCGTTAGCTCCGGTACTCCATGAATAAGTTATACTGCTAACCGTACCCAACACTACGGCGCTTAAATTTGCTAATGAACTTTTACAAATAGTTGTGTCATTACCAGCATCAACTACTAAAGTATTACTATACCCAACATTTACCGAATCTTTTTTACTGCAGCCGTTATCACTTCTGACAACAGTAAAATAATAAATTCCCTGAACTCCTGTAACAGCAGGATTAGCCGAAGAAAAACTCGAAGGACCTGTCCAAACTGCAGTTGCAGGTGTCGGTGAGAAAGCCGCATTTAATGTGGCAGTTGAACTGCTGCAATTGATATTAGGGTTTGGTGTCAGAATAGAAATATTTGGTTTTGTAATATTTTGATCTACAAAAACAATTTTAGAAGAATCCACACAAAAATTATCCGGACGCGTTACAATTGGCATTTGATTTCCGCCACCGTAAACCGTAATAGGATTTGACGTAATTGTTTTAGTAGACATATCTTTCCATACTACAGTACAATTGGTAGGTGTACATGCAACAGATAAAGTTACGCTTGTTTTAAAGCAAGTAATAGTATCTACAGATAGAGATGACAAACTAAACGTATGAGTTGTGAGTGTTAATGTAGGTGGCGCCGCCGAACTGCTGACTGTAATTATAGATGAAATATTTTTACAGCCATTATAAGTATTTCTTACTTCCAAAAAATAATTTCCCAAACTCACTGATGCAGGATTGGATGTATAAGTTGTATTGGCCACATTCTTCCACCACAATGTTGTTGGCGTGGTTGTGCTTGTCCCATTCAAAACAATTAAACTGTTTGTTCCGCAGCCGACTAAATATGGTCCGGATGGAAGCGTTACGTTTGGTTTTATAGTATCGATACGAACCAAAACAGAAGCCGTGCTGGTACAGCCTGTAGCTAAAGTTGTAACAGTTAAAGTATAAACTCCTGAATTATAATATCCGGTTGAATCATTTTGTTGAATGCTTGAATAAGCTGAAGGACCACTCCATGCATATCCAACCCCGGGAGTTGTTGAATTACCAAGCAAAGGAACTTTAGGTTTGAAACAATTCAGAGTATCATCAACTAAACTTGCACTTATGTTTGGCCGCGGATAAATAGTAATATTAAGAGATAAAGTATCACTCACCGAACCGCAAGATGAAAGCGCACACACTTTCAATTTTCCTGAAGTTGCTCCTGTTCCAAAATTTATACTTATAATATTGCTTGTGCCGGTTATGGTTGCACCGCTACCCGTATAAGTCCAGTTATATGAATTCGCATAAGTAAATGGTGTGATGCTAAAGCTCAGATTATTGTTTGGTGCGCAAAAAGCAGTAGTGGGTGTTGAAATAACTGAAGTCGTTTTTACCGGTGGTAAACAAAATGCATCCAGATAATAGCCATTGAAACTCCTGTTAGAACCAAATAATCTGTTCCGTGATCGCTCAAGCATGAAATTACCAAAGCCGGCCGCATAAAAATACGGCATGCTCCAATTCATAATTGTATTTGAATTCATCTTGACAGCTTTTATCACATAATCTGCCCAGGGATTAACGGTATTACCATTAATTGCAGTGAATTTTCCCATGGCTAATAAATAGTTATCGTAAGGTTCTATTTTTTCGACAACATCGTCGAATGATGGTGTTCCGCTTTGCAAATTTCCAGCCAGATCCAATAAGGCATAATGATTACGGGTCTGCCCTTTTACACTGGTAAAATCACCGCTTATATGAATTCTGTTATTGTAGAATTTCATATCCCTTACTGTATCATTAACAGCAAAACCCAAAGGAATGACTTGTCCGTTAATCAAATTAATACAGGCAATATTTTCATCAACCAGAGTTGAACTGCCATCATAAACACTAAAACCTCCGGCTAAATATAATTTGTTGCCAACCACTTTGGCGGAGATTACATCTCCGTAAAAATAACCATTGATAAACGAAGAGCAGTCTACTGTAGAGAAAGGAATTTGAGCACCTGTATTCCTGTTTCTTATTTCAACCAACTGACAACCTACAGCCACTGCATTGTCTTCCGTTATCATGAAAATCGAATCATTACGGATAGCTGATGCAACAATTGTCTGGCCGGCTGCGGCTATTGCAGAATGTGTCCAGACACTTGAATAAGCAGGAACATTGAAAGCCTGAAACGTTTCGCTGTCGTTGGTATAAAGCGAATTGTTTGAATAATGCATTTTTCTGGAAACAGATTCTACCCAGAATGGATTGTATTGAAAATAAGTCGGACCAATAATATTAGTGAGAACATTAGCATAAGTTAAGCCACCATAAACATTACCCGGGCCAGTTCCGCAAATACATGATGACTGAATATACAGTCGGTTATTCACAGAATCTTCAACAACAGCATTAATGTGGGTATTACCGGGAACGCTTGCACCTGTTGGTGTAAAATTTATTGGTGCAATTATTTGGGATTGTAAACTAAAACAAAAGGCAAGTAATGCAAAAAGTAGATTATATTTTCCTGAATACCTCATCTGTTTCAAAGGGTACGCAAGATAATAAATGGTAATTAAATTAAGAAAGAAATTACTGAAGAATTAGAAATTAATACTGCTCCTTCTTATTAGGAAAGTCTCTGCTCTTTACGTCTTTTATGTATTTTTTAAAAGCGCCTGACATGCTATCGTAAAGATTTAAATAACGGCGTAAAAAACGAGGCGAGAACTCTTTGGTCATCCCCAACATATCATGCGTCACTAAAACTTGTCCGTCGCAACCACCGCCGGCACCGATGCCAATTACAGGTATGGTTAATTGTTTAGCTACTTTTTCGGCCAAAGCAGCAGGAATTTTTTCCAATACAATAGCAAAACAACCGGAGTCCTGTAATAATTTTGCATCGGCCATTAATAGTTTTGCTTCTTCGGCTTCCTGTGCACGCACCGTATAAGTTCCGAATTTATAAATGCTTTGCGGTGTTAGCCCAAGATGGCCCATTACCGGAATACCGGCACTTAAAATACGTTCGACCGATTCTTTTATTTCGCGGCCGCCTTCCAGCTTTACAGCATGCGCCCCACTCTCTTTCATTATTTTGATTGCTGTATTCAATGCTTCTTTCGAATTACCCTGATAACTACCGAAAGGTAAATCCACCACTACTAAAGCCCTGTCAATGGCGCGGATAACAGAACTCGCATGGTATATCATCTGATCTAATGTGATGGGCAAGGTAGTTTCATGTCCGGCCATTACATTGCTTGCGCTGTCTCCGACTAGAATCACATCAATACCCGAATGATCGATGATTTTTGCCATGGTGTAATCGTAAGCTGTAAGCATCGCAATTTTCTCACCGCTGCGTTTCATTTCCTGAAGCACATGTGTTGTTACTTTCTTTACTTCCTTGTGGCTGGTATTTCCTTTTTTACTGGGCATAAATGTCTTTTAATTTTCTGTTGTCGTTTCTCGACTCCGCTCGAAATGACAAGGTTGGAAAAACAAAACCCCTTCCATATAACGGAAGGGGCTTGAATTAGTTTTTTGCTATCGATTAATATTGTGAGAAACCTTGTTTATCGGTTACCTTGTGTTCGATTAATAATCCAACGCAAGCAGCATCTTGAGCTTTGTGTTTGTCCTGCTCAGTTGCTCCTGTAGGTACAACTACTTCAATAATTAACTGACGTGTTGATACACTCTGGAATTCGAACATTTGAGTGTCTTCAGCAGTTGTATTATCAAATAATAATTCGTTGGTACGGCCATCGAATATTTTGTAATTTACTTTATCACCCAATACAGTTTCGCAACAAACGGTAATGCGGTAGTCCATGCCTTTGTAAATTACGCAACGTAACTTCGATACCATTCCCTGATTAAACAATCCGCTTTTACTTTGGGCGTTGTACATCCATTTTTCACCTTTTTGTGTTTCAAGGATGCAATATTTTTTATGGAACTGTCCGCACACACTCGCCTGAGAGAACGCAACAGTACTTAAAAATCCGGCTAGAATTATAGTTAATATCTTTTTCATATGCGTCGTCATTATTTAGTTAAGGTATAAGAGTTACGGATGGTTTTGATTTTGTCAGTAATCGCTTTATACAATGCCTCACTCACCACCAATTGTTTTCCGCCACCTAACATTTTTTTACCTTTGTCGTCCTTAGTATTTGTTGTCACATCTTTTTGTTCGATTTTATTGAACTCAGCCAATAAACCTTCGAAGTCGGCTTTTACCCCGGCTACATTTGCATCAGCTTCGTGTTTCTTTAAAAATTCAATTAAGTTTTCTAAAGTATATTTTTGGTCGGCCAAACGCTCGATGATTGGGCTGTTTGCTTCGTATTTTGCAAGGTTAGTTGCAATAAACAAACTCTCAATCCATCCACCGGCAACAACCAAGGCAAGTGTTGTACCTTGCTGACCGTTCTCCAATGTTTCGAATGAAGAGAAATAAACATCATCTGTAATTACGGCTAATGAATCTGAATTACCAACATTACCCTCGAGACGTTTCATAATCTCAGGTTTAATAGTAGAAGAAACCCCGATCTGGTCACCCAATTGTTTTACAGATTTAAAATATTTCAATGCCTCAGCACCGATATCGAAAATACTGCAGTAGCTTAAATCGCAACTGTAGATACCGAAATTGAGTGCTTTGCCTTTTGCATCAGTATAATTTTTCTGATTTTCAGGCGGATTCAGAAAAGTGGTATTCTTGTTGTTCTTCCCGCCAACCATTTTAATAAAGGTTAGCATTTCGCCCGGAGAAGGAACCTGGAAAAAGGTTTCCGAAACAGGGTTGTTGGAATCAACATTTTCTGTTTTTGTGGAATCAACACCATTGTCGATTTCATCTTTATTATCATCGCCACCGCAAGATGATAATACTAAACCGGTTGCAATCGGTAGAATAAGATATTTCAAGTTTTTCATCATTTCAAATTTACTAAAATTTAATTACCTTTTATTAATTTATTAACTAATTCTGCCGCCTCGTGTAACTGAATGGCAGAGAACACTTTTAAGCCGGATTCGTCAATGATCTTTTTGGCCGCTTCGGCGTTTGTACCCTGTAAACGAACTATAATCGGCACATCAATGGTACCCATGTTTTTATAGGCATCCACAATACCCTGTGCTACCCTGTCGCAACGTACAATACCACCAAAAATATTGACTAAAATGGCTTTTACATTCTTATCACGTAAGATAATACGGAAGGCTTTTTCAACCCTTTCTGCATTGGCCGTACCACCCACATCAAGGAAATTGGCCGGCTCACCACCTGATAGTTTAATGATATCCATGGTAGCCATTGCTAAACCGGCACCATTTACCATACAACCTACATTACCATCTAATTTTACGTAATTTAATTCCGCTTCGCGGGCTTCCACTTCCGTTGGATCTTCCTCTGTAAGGTCACGCAGTTTTTCGTAATCAGGGTGACGCATCAAACCATTATCATCAAAACTTACCTTCGAGTCAACCGCAATAATTTTATCATCAGAGGTCTTTAAAACAGGATTGATCTCAAATAAAGAAGCGTCGATACTGATGTAAGCTTTGTATAAAGCGTTCACAAATTTCACCATTTCCTTAAAGGCATTACCGCTTAAACCTAAATTAAAAGCAATCTTTCTCGCCTGAAAACCCTGTAGGCCCACGCGCGGATCAATTTCTTCCTTCCATATTTTATCAGGGGTATGTTCAGCAACTTCTTCAATATTCATACCTCCTTCAGTACTGTAAATAATAGTATTTCTTGATTTAGCGCGGTCAAGCAAAACACTCATATAAAACTCTTTTGTAGGGTTTGCTCCTGGGTAATAAACATCCTGGGCAATAAGTACCTTATTTACTTTTTTACCCTCTTTTTTTGTTTGGGGTGTTATTAGTTGCATACCAATAATCGCGGTTGCTTTTTCTTTTACCTCATCAAGGCTTTTGGCTAGTTTTACCCCACCACCTTTACCACGTCCGCCTGCATGAATCTGGGCTTTTACAACTACCCAATCGCTATTATATTTGGCTTTTAGTTCTTTGGCTGCGGCTACAGCCTGCTCGGGGGTATCGGCAACAATACCTTCCTGTATCGCCACCCCAAAGCCTTTTAAAATTTCTTTTCCCTGATACTCGTGTATGTTCATATAGAGCTATTATTTAAGGGGTAAAAATAGGACTTTTATGTATAAACCAAACATTTTTACAGCCTTTTTTGAGCTAAAAAAAAAATTTTTATTCACAGTCTTTTAGTTGGAGAGGCTATAGAAGGAATTGCTCACTTTTAGTTTGGTTTTCTCGAGCGCAGTTTTATTTGCGCTAAATCTTATTTTAGTGCCATCCACATACAAACTAATATGACTCCCTATGGTTTCTAAAAGCGTATTTTCAGTAATAAACAGAACCGTTTTCCCTATACAGAGTTTTTTAATGCGGTTAAATTGCGATTGGCCCGCCTCTGTGAAAAACAACATTTTGTAATTGTTTGCCGGATTAAAAGTCTCGACAACTATAGCCTGTTTGTTCACTGTTTTTCCGTAAACCTGACCAACCAATGCTTGTTTAATTGGCGATTCACCCACTATACCGATATTAAAGGATTCGAATTTTCCTTCGGCCGGCCAAAAAATATAGGACAAAAAGTTATAAAGGAAGATGGCTTTTTTATCGTATTCTTCTTTTCCTGAAATCAGACTTGGACGGGGTTTAACTTTGAAGCCCCGTTCACCGCCTTTGTTATTGGCTAGACTGTTTTTGTCACGCTCAACGCGGTATAAACTATCAAGCGAATAAATTAAACGCGTTAAACTATCGTTTTCCACAGCAAGTTTATTAAGTACTTCCTCCAACACATTTTTCTCAGCCGTTTTTTCGTCCTGCATGTCCAGATATTTCTTTTTAGAAACACAAGAAGCCAGAAAAAAAATGCAGCAGATAATTATTATGGAGCGGAATTTCATTTAGTCCGTCAAATGTAACAATTATTTGATTTTTGAATGTTTGTTAATATTCCTTAAAAACCTATTATTATGTAAGGTACATTTGTTCCCATCGTCTTATTTATAAAAGATAACCTATGAAAAAGCTATTAATTACATTTGCATCGCTTATCATGTTAAGCTGTTCAAGTCAGACAAATAAAAAGGAATTAACTACATCAACCCCAAAACCTATGGACACGAATTATAACAAAACAGAAGCCGAGTGGAAAAAAACACTTTCCGATGAACAATATCATGTATTACGTCAGAAAGGAACTGAAAGTCCTTTTACCGGACAATATAATTTACATTTCGAGAAAGGTATTTATAAATGTGCGGGCTGCGGTTACGAACTTTTTACGAGCGACCAGAAATTTGAATCGCATTGCGGATGGCCTAGTTTTGATAATGAAATAGGTGATGGAACGCACATTAAAAAAATAAAAGATATGAGTCTGGGAATGGCACGGACAGAAATAGTTTGTGCAAGATGTAACGGACATTTAGGCCATATTTTTGATGATGGTCCGACTAAAACAGGAATGCGTTATTGTATTAATTCGGTAAGTATTGATTTTAAACCGGAAGATAAAAAGTAAGCAGGTTTCAGAAGGCAGGTTTCAGAAGGCAGAATGCAGTAGGCAGAATGCAGTAGGCAGAATGCAGTAGGCAGAATGCAGTAGGCAGAATGCAGTAGGCAGAATGCAGTAGGCAGAATGCAGTAGGCAGAATGCAGTAGGCAGAATGCAGTAGGCAGAATGCAGTAGGCAGTAGGAAGTAAATATATTTTAAAATTTTAACTGCTTTCTGCCTTCTCAATACTGCCTTCTGAACTATTCTTCTTCTTTTTTATCGTTATTTCCGACAATACTATTGAGGATACTGGTAACAAGGGATAATATAAGGCTGAATAAAAGGGCCCACCAAAAGCCACTGACATGAAATTCGGGAATCAGTCGGGAGGCCAAAATAATCATCCCCGCATTTATCACCAAAAGGAAAAAACCAAGGGTAAAAAAGGTAATAGGAATTGTTAAAATTGTTAAAATAGGCTTTACCACCGTGTTTAAAAAAGCCAGTACAACAGCGACCAGAAGAGCACTTAAAAAATCGGTTACCTGTACCCCCGGCAATAACCACGCGGTAAACAACACGGCAACCGCCGAAATAAGTATGTTAAGGATGAATTTCATGCCCCAAAATTACCTCATAATTGATTAATTTTTTAGTTTTTGGCCAAATTTAATATGTATTAAAAAATTGTATATTTGATACATGATTCTGAAAAGCAAATTAACCAAAATAATCGTGTTCTCAATTCTGTTTTTGAGCACACTTTGGTTAGTTACACCAAAAGTTTACATCCATAAACTTTTAAATCACAATCACGAAACGGTAAAAACAAATGGAGAAACTTCGGTTCAAACCGAGGCAACCCAGGATTGCGATTTCGACAAATACGATTCGCCTGTTTATTTTACCATTTTCAAATTCATCAATAATTTCATTCCCATCAAACCTAAACAGGAAGCAGTTTTGATTGCTCCCTCAAAGGATTACAGTTCGTATGTAGGTGATTCAGGCTCGTCACGCGCGCCTCCTATCGCTTAAGTTTTTTCCTTTTCCATTTTTTTAATTTCTGACTCTTCGGGTCAAATCAATTTTATTTAATGAAAAAAATTATAGGGTTGCTTCTGCTTTTGCAGACAACTTTAACATACACACAAAATAGTTTAAGCGGAACTATAAAGAACAAAGCAAATCAGGAGGTTTTGCCGGGAGTTCTTATTTATTTTCCGGACTTAAAATCAGGCGTCATCTCTGACGCAGGAGGAAAATATACCGTTAATAAACTCCCGAAAATAAAAACGGTTATCGAAGTAAAACTACTTGGTTTTAAAACGGTGATACAAACTGTCGACCTCAGCACGGTACAACAAATGGATTTTGAATTGGAAGAATCGGTTATTGAAGCCGATGAAATTACGGTGACAGGAACCTCCCATTCCACCGAACTAAAACGCAATCCGGTTGCAATTGTCGCGGTCGACAGTAAATACTTAAGCGAAAGTGCGGCCAATAATATTATTGATGCCCTTGCAAAAGTTCCGGGATTAAGCGCCCTTAATACGGGTCCGAATATTTCTAAACCTTACATAAGAGGATTGGGATATAACCGTATCTTAACATTATTCGACGGGGTGCGCCAGGACGGGCAACAGTGGGGAGATGAACATGGTATTGAAGTGGATCAGTTTTTGATTGACAGGATTGAAGTAGTGAAAGGTCCTGCTAGTTTAATTTACGGCAGTGATGCTCTCGCCGGGGCTGTAAATTTAATCCCTGCTCAACCCGCACCCGAAGGCCGTCTGAGAGGAAATTTTACATCCGATTATAAAACCAACAATAAACAATTTGCAAGCACTTTAAATCTCGAAAGTAATATGAAAGGTTTTGTTTGGGGATTCAGAGCATCGAAAAAGCAAGCCTCCACCTATAAAAATAAATACGACGGGAATGTTTTCGGAACTAAATACAATGAAACAGACCTCTATGCTTATTTGGGCATAAATAAATCGTGGGGTTATTCACGTGTTAATTTTCTGATGTATGATAATCTGCAGGAAATCCCCGACGGTTCACGCGATTCAAGCAGCCGTAAATTCGTAAAACAGATCACTGAAGAAGATACATTACGGCCACTTGTTACCAACAGCGAATTAAATAATTATACAATCGGACTTATCCACCAACACATACAACATTACCGTTTGTATACAGATAACCATTTTATTCTGGGAAAAAGTCATATTGATTTAAAATTAGGCCTTCAGCAAAGCAAGCGTTCAGAATTCTCACATCCGCAACAAGCAGCAATTCCGGGCTTAAATCTTTTATTGAATTCAATGAACTATGATTTAAAATATCATTTCCCGGAAGTAAAAGATATTGAAGCAAGCATTGGTATAAATGGGATGATTCAGAAAAACAAAAATATAAACGCTACCGAATTTGTAATTCCTGACCATGATTTAATTGACGCGGGGCCCTTTATCTTTATTAAAAAATCAATTAAGAAATTGGATATAGCAGGTGGCGCGCGTTACGATATACGTGCGTACAATAATTCTGCCATGTACACTTCGCGAAATTCAACTACCGGATTTGAAATGCAGGTTGAAAACAATCCGGCTGATACAAACATCACAAAACAATTCGATGCTTATTCTCATACTTTCACAGGATTCAGCGGAAGTTTAGGTGCAACTTATACCATTCATAAAAATTTATCTGTAAAAATAAATGTAGCCCGCGGTTACCGGGCACCAAATATTTCGGAAATCTCAGCTAAAGGCGTACATCCCGGAACCGGATTTCAGCAATTAGGAGACGCTAATTTCAAACCCGAATTTAATTTACAGGAAGATGTGGGTTTATTATTGAACAGCGAACATATTTCGGCGGGACTCGAATTATTTAATAATGTAATCAGTAATTATATTTACAATGAAAAACTACTTAGTTTAACCGGCGGTGATTCCGTTTTTACTGAATCAGGTATTTCTTATCAGGTATTTAAATTCAGGCAAACCAAAGCACAATTATGCGGGGGAGAATTTAATTTCGACATTCACCCTCACCCGCTCGATTGGTTGCATTTTGAGAATACCGCCTCATTTATTTATGCTGTCAATCTGGGAGGAAATGGCGTTATGGTAACCGATAGTACAAAGTACTTACCCTCTATTGCGCCATTCCACACGAATTCGGAATTAAGAGCGGATGTAAAAAAGAAAATCGGCTGTTTTTCAAATATATATTTTAAAGCAGGATTTCAGTTTTATGCCGTGCAGAATCAGTTTTATTGGGCTTACGGAACCGAAACCAAAACTGCTTCCTATTCTTTATTGGATATTGGCACAGGTTTTGATATAGTATCCTTAAAAGGGAAAACATTTTGCTCGATTATGGTTTCAGTAAGTAATATAACAAATGAGGTTTATCAGAGTAATATGAGCAGACTTAAATATTTAGATAATTATCCTAACAATTCAACCGGAAGAAGCGGAATATACAATATGGGGCGGAATTTTGGTTTTAAACTCATTCTTCCTTTAAATGCTAATATCAAATCCAAACCTTTACCAAAGTAATAGCAAAAAAGATTAAATTTGAATGTAATGAAATTGATAAACAAAATAATATTAACTATTCTGATTTGTTTTATCTTTTCTAATACAAGAGCACAGGGCGATGACCCACTTCCAATTGCAGATTACGAAGTTGATAATTTATGCTTTGGAAGCGTAAGCAATTTTACCAATACCTCTACAGCCTTATTGAATCCTGTTTATTTGTGGATTATTTACCAGCAAGGAAACGCTGTTCCTATTTATACGACCTCGGCTACCAATATGAGTTTTCTTTTTCCTGTTAAAACTACCTATACAGTTACTTTAAGAGTTACAAATTATAAATCAGCCGTCGATTTTCACTTAGATACCGTTTCCAGAAATATAACAATTGATAATTCTCCTTTGGCTAATTTCGATTTCGAGACTTGCCATTCGAAATTTGCTAATCTTAGCTGTTGTACCAATTCATATTTATGGGATTTTGGTGACGGAACCCCTACTTCCACTTTAACGGCGCCGGTTCATAGCTATACCGCGTTCGTTAATTACACGGTTACCCTTATCGCAGGCAACGGAACACAAAGTGATACATTTGCCCTCCAGATCTTTCCATATGCAAATGCCGTTACAGGTAATTTTAATGTGGTAAACGATATCGATACAGTAAGATTCAATGCTGTTCTTCCAACTTTAGATGATAGTCTGAAAGCTGCTTTCTGGGATTGGGAATGGGATCTCGGGGATGGCACAACTTATGATTTGTATGCACAAGCCGGGTGGAACATTAACCATCGTTATCAGAGGTATGAGAAAGATAGTATTTACAATGTAAGCTTATCAGTAAAAGACCTTTGTTTTACGGGAAGCAGTTTAAAAAAGGTATTAATAAAAGGACTGGGTAAAAACGTAACAAGTACTTATGTATTCCCATCACCGGTGGTATACGGATACCTGAATGTAGAAAGTAATGAAAAGGATAAGTTAATGGAAATAAAAATCATTGATTGCCTGGGTAAAAAGCTCGATAACCTTACCGTGTGGGACAAGCCTTACGGTTATTATTTATGGATCGGAAACATAGCTTCTGGAGTCTATACTGTTCAATTGGTGTTTACTGATAGGGTCGAAAATCATAAAATCGTCAAGGAATAAGCTCTATTCATCTTCTTTTTATTAATACTGGCATAATTATTGTTTTATTTTGAACCGGCCGGTTATTCCGGTTGAATTATTACGTTTTTTCACTATATTCATCATTAAAATAAAAGCGCATGAATTTGTTAAAATCATCCCCCGTTAAATCTTTAATTCTTTTAATGATTTTATTTCTCGGAACATTTAATGGTGTTGCGCAAACAGCAGACCCTAATCATATTCCCGGAACATTTTGTACCTCTTGTCCGGCTCCGCCCAAATACGCACCTCCTACAATAATGAACGGCAACAATGCTAATGTTACAAGTTATACTGCTTCGGCCTGTGGATTGAGTTATGTTTATGCAAGCGTAAAGTTAATGAAGCGTGGTCCCGGAGGTGGTGTTACCCAACCCGCTCCATTGGTTATTTCCGGTCTGCCCGGTGGATGCGCTAATATTTTAAAGGCTTTTTTATATGCTGATGCTTCCGGAAACGGTATTGCTGTTACTGCAACGGTCACCAACCCTTCACTCGTACCAACAGCTTATCCCATGACAATCATTGGAAACGCTCCGGATAAATGCTGGAGTTATTCGGGAAGCTATAGCTACCGTGCTGATATTACTACTTGTATAACAGGCAATGGTACTTATTCAATTAGTGGATTACCAACCAACCCTCCTACAGCAGGAAATGACTGTGATGGCGCTACTCTTTTAATTATTTATTCAGATCCAAGTCAGACTTATACGGGTCATTTAACTATTGCAGATGGTGCTCACGTTGCAGCACCGGGTACTATTACAAATACCATTTCAATACCGGCTGCATGTGCTAACTCTACTTTTGCAGAAGGAATGATACTTGTTGCAGATTTTCAAAGTATAGGTAATGCCCCTATGCGAATGAATAGTGCAACAAATAATTTTACATTAGCCCCTGCTCTGCAAGTTTATTGGAATTTTGTAACCTCTCCTGTTCCTGCAGTTACCGCCGGACAAACAACTTCTATTTTTGGAGTTGGTCCGTCGTCAGGTGATTGTTTTAATGTTGTAATGAGTGCTTTATACTACAGAACAACCTGTAACACCTGTACGTTCTCTCCGAGTACAATGAGTATTACTGCAGCTTCTTCACCATCATGTTCAACAGGAACAGGAACTGCCAATGTCAGCGGAGGAACAGGCCCTTATACTTATTCTTGGAATCCAACGGGTGCAACCACGCAAACTGTTAGCGGTGCCCCGGGTGTTTATACTTGTACAGTAAAAGATGCAAATTGCGGACTAATAACAACAACTGTTAACTTAACAGCTCTGGCGCCTGTTACTCTTAATATTACAACTAATCAACCATCTTGTATAAATCCTGCAGGAACTTCAACTGCTATTGTAGGTGGAGGCGCAACCGCCAGCGGATTTACCGTTTCATGGTCACCGTCACCCGGCACAGTTACTCCAACAGGAAATGGTTCTATTGCTTCAGGTTTAAGTCCGGGAACAACCACGGTAACTGTTGTTGATGCATCCGGTTGCACAACCAATTCTACATTTACTGTAGGCGGAACAGCCATGACTAATTTCTCTTTAACCGCCTCCGGTACAGCAACACTTACCTGTATTAATCCTTCTGTGGCCATCATAGCTGTTAATTCTACAACTCTTGGCAATATGACCTATACATGGATGCCGGGAAGTGTAAACGGCGCAACATACAACGCTACAAGTACCGGTATTTATACAGTCACAGGTCAGGATTTAGTTGCAGGTTCTTGTCCGCTCACACAAACATTTGCTGTATCACAAAACACTACGGTGCCTAGTATGAGCGTAAACCCTGTAACAACACAAACTTTATCATGTAACGGTGCCTGTAAATCTTTTACCGCTACAACAACTACAACTACAAACATTATCGGAACATGGGATGGTCCGAGCGGACAAATTGTTCCGCCGACCGGAACACCAATGATATTATGTGCAAATGCTCCGGGAACCTATACTGCCAATTTCTGCAATACCATTACAGGATGCTGCGCTTCAACAACAGTTGCAGTAGTTTCGAGTACAACTGTTCCAACATTAAGTGTTACAGTTTCCACAACAAATGGCTTTACAATTAATTGTACCAATCCGAAAGTTATAATGAATACTAATTCAAGCGGTACCTGTGCGCCTATAGGGTATACCTGGACACCGTTAGCTAATCCAAGTGCTTCGGTAATGCCTGTAGCAGGAGGCTATACCGCTACGATTCCGGGCCAATACGAAGTTACTTTCCATGATTGTAATTTATGTTATGTAACAACAACTATTAGCGTTTTCATTGATACATTAAGACCAAGTCCTTTTTCAAATACAAACTTACCTAGCAATAGTTATACGATTAATTGCTTTAACCCAACTTTAATTGCGACCGGCATAACAACTCCTTTATTACCTCCAACCAGTTATAGCTGGACACAACCCGGTCCGTTAACGATATCTTCTAATACAACACTTATTTCAATGGGTCTTATCCCGGGGCCTTCAGGTTCAACAGTTACTTATACTGTTGCTGCAATGGGACCAAATGGTTGCGTAGGTAAACAAAAAGTAATTTTTACGAAAGATACTTATACGCCTTCCTATATTCCAGTGAGTACACCATCAATAGGTATCACTTGCTATAATCCTTGTGTGGCTATTTCACCTTCGGGTACATCCACAGTTCCTGTTACCTTTACGTTTACTTCTCCTGCGCCTACGCAAACCGCAACAACTTCGGGAGCTTTAATGTGCGTTCCGGGAACTTATACCATGAATTATATTAACCAGTTAAATGGTTGTCCAGGCACCTCAACTGCTAACATTGCAGTCAACGTATCGCCGCCGGCAATTGTTCCCTTACCGAATGTTACTATCCCTTGCGGACAAATAACCGCGGTTATAACGGCAGGGGTATTTACAACTTCGCCAACCTATTCTTATTCATGGACTGGTCCTCCGGGATCCGGAATGAGTTGTATAGGTGGTACGGCCTGTATTAGTCCTTCAGTAAATATGCCCGGTTATTATGAGGTAAGCATTTTAAATACAGCTAACGGTTGTATTTCTACTAATTCAGTAATTGTTGAATACGGTGCACTGAATGTTGGGTTCACCGCCGATCCAAACTCAGGCTTCGCGCCATTGAATGTGATTTTTACTAATACATCACAACTTGGTTCTTCTACCAGTGGTACTGTTTATACAAGTTGGTCGTACGGAAACGGAATTACTTATACTTCAACAGCAACCTCTGCCTCCATTGCGACGGGCGGTTTACCGGGTGGTTCTACAATTTATCAGTCTGCAGGTTCTTATACTGTTGTTCTATATATGCAACAAATAACGGGACAGCCTTTACCGCCGGGATTCCCTCCGAATTATTGTACGGGCACAGCAACACTTGTTATTAATGTAGAGCTTCCTTCGCAATTAACGATTCCGAATGTATTTACGCCGAATGGAGATGGTGTGAATGATGTGTTCTTTTTACAGACAACGAACCTCACTGAGATTAACTGTTTGATTTATGACCGTTGGGGTGTGAAGATGTATGAGACAACTTCAGTGAAAGGAAATATTGCTTGGGATGGAAAAAATTTATCGAACAAAGAAGTGCCTGACGGAACTTATTTCTATATCATTAAAGCAACAGGACTCGATGATAAAGAATATGAATATAAAGGAACGATAAGTTTGTTCCGATAGAAACTCTATTTATTTAATTTTAAAATCCGGGCCGCTCAGTCCGGATTTTTATTTTACTATACTTTCCCGGTTTCAAAAAGCAATTTCGCATCAATTTAACAGTAATTTGCTTTTTGGCACGCTTATTGTATTCTGGTATTTATGAATTCTTTAATACGGTTAATCGTCCTCCCTTTTATTCCCTTTTTCTGTGGGGTTTCAAATTTGCATTCGCAACCCGGAAAATTATCGCGGAATATCATAAGTTCAAAAGATGTTTTCGGGACCCGCGTTCTTGTTGAAAATAAAAATCAATTTAATACTGTTTTAAAAACGGATGATAAAGTTTATTATGCGTTCGAAAACGGACAAGAAAAAATTTATTTCACTAATAAAGGTCTTGTTTATAAACAAGTAAAAAAACAACGTATTACGCATGAAATGCATGAAGCCATTGAGCGTGGTGAAAAAATCGAGTTAAAACCTGATGAATTTTACTTTGTCAAAATGACCTGGGAAAATGCCAATTCAGATATTAAAATTGAAGAAGGTTTAAAGCAAAGTCACTACTTTACTTATGGAGGTCCTGAATTAAACGCAAACACTTTCAAAAAAATTACCTACAAAAATATATATACAGGAATTGATTTTGAGTATACCATCCCCGAAAACAAAGATCATGGCATAAAATATAGTGTTATAGTACATCCTGGAGCCAACCCAAATGATATTAAAATGGTTTATACGGGAGATATAAAGAAACTAAGTAGCAATGCATCCGGTGATGTTATTATTAAAACTCCTTTAGAAAGTATAACAGAACACGCTCCATTAACATTTTATCGAAACAAAAAGGTGGTTGCATCTTCTTTTAAAATAAACAAAAATACACTGTCGTTTAATTTCCCGGATGGTTACGACAATACTCAAACGTTAATTATCGATCCATGGATCACGGTCATCTCCACTTTATCGGCTACTAATTTTGGTTTTGATGTTGATTACGATTTTGCAGGAAATATTTTTGTTTACGGAGGAAATGAACCTTTTAAACTTGCCATGTTTAATCCGGCGGGTATTTTGCAATGGACCTTCGGAGGAACTGTAACAACTCCGGTTAACTGGAGCACGGGTGCTTACCCGGGAAATTTTGTTGTGAATAAAACTAACGGCAAGAGTTTTATCGGACAAGGATATATTTCAGGGGGAACGTCTACAATACGTTTATCCAATACCGGTAATTTCGATAATTTCATCACTACTCCAAATCCGAACTGGAATGAATGCTGGGATATGGGATTTCATTGCGCCACAGGAAATATTTATGCTTTTGGCGGTGGACAAAGCGGTAATTTATCGGCAGGCATCATTAATCAGAATACAGCTACAGTTTCAACAACTGCTTTTTTTCCTTCTAACCCTTTACACGGACAAGACGTTGCCAGTCATGCCATAGATTATGTAGGAAATGTTTTTGTTTATTTCTCCCAAGGCATGGATTCAGCCTATTTTTTAAATAACAAAATTGTTTTATTAAATCCGAGCTTAACGGGTGTTATTTGGAATAAGCCAAGTTCCTACCATACTTTATATGAATGCAAAAATAAAGCGGCTTATGTAGGATCGGGGATCATGAATCCAAATTCGAATTCATCAAACGGATTTAATTGTTTAGCAGTTAACTCCGATTATTTATATTTCTACGACGGATTTAATCTGGCAGCTTACGACAAAACAAATGGTTCAAAAATAGGCTGTACAACTATTGCCGGTCTTATAGCTAAAGAACAAGGTGGAATTGCAGTTGATGATTGTAATAATATTTATGTTGGAGGCAAAGGAAATATTTTATCCTATCATTTTAAGGATTCTGTTTTTACCGCGGTAGCAAGTGCACCTATCGACGATACCACAACTAATAAATATGTTTATGATATACGTTTAGATAAAACAAATGGTTTACTCTACGTTTCCGGAAGCGGTTTTATTGCTACTTATGACGCTATTTTATGTAGTAAAGGCACGAGTACTGCAAATAATTTAAAGGTATGTAAAGGAGGAATTCTTAAATTAAACACAGCTCTCTCACCATCTTACTCCTGGAGTGGTCCGGCAGGTTTTAGTTCTGACATACAAAATCCTTTTTTAATCAATGTTACCCCATCAATGGCAGGGGCTTATAATGTAATAACGCCGACGGGTTTTTGTTCTTCCACTACTTTGTCAACTATTAATGTAACAATTGATAGCATTAGCGTGAGCATAACCGCAAACCCCAACATAGGATTTGCTCCTTTAAATGTAGAATTTAACAATGTCATGATTTTACAAAATGTAAACAGCGGCATCATGACTCACAAATGGAATTATGGAAATGGTATTTCAATGAACAATTCAGGTACGACGGCAAGTTTTATGAATAACTTAATACCAAATGGAAATACAATTTATCAATCGGCAGGTTCTTATCCTGTTCATTTAACAGTTACACAAACAACGGGCACTTTAGTTTGTGTTGCATCAGCAAGTACTCTCGTAAAAGTTGAATCTCCGTCAAATATTAAAATACCTAACACATTTACACCAAACGGTGATGGCATAAACGACTCTTTCTTTTTTCAAACAACCAATCTGACAGAGATTACCTGCTTAATTTATGACCGCTGGGGTGTAAAAATGTATGATGGCACGTCGGACAAAGGAAATATTAAATGGGATGGAAAAAATTTATCGAACAAAGAAGTGCCTGACGGAACTTATTTCTACATCATTAAAGCAAAAGGACTCGATGATAAAGAATATGAGCATAAAGGAACGATAAGCCTATTCAGGTAAAAACAGTAAGTAGTAAGCAGTAGGCAGAAAGCAGTAAGTAAACTTAATTAAAGTTTTGAATGTTTTTTGGAGTGAATTTTTCGGGAGATACCATCATGCTTCCGAGCATTTTACCGATTTGTAAATATTCTTCGATTAGCTCTTTGTATTTTTCTTCTTTTATATACCCACAGTCCTTAGCGAAATCCAGGTGGATCATAGTTTCAGCACACTCACCATCTGAGTCGCTTAATTTGGAAACAAAATGTTTAGGGTAAATTCTCTTTCTATAACCTTCACCAATGTTTGTACAAACAGAACGTGAAGACCGTCTTATCTGATCGGTGAGTGAATAAATTTCTTCTTTTGGAAATTTTTTAGTCTCAGAATAAATTTCCATTGCAGCTTTATAAGCCTTTTGATAAACCTTTAAGTCTTTATAGCCCTGAAAACTCATTTATTTATTTGCGCTTCTGCTTATTACTTACAACCTAATTACTGCCTACTGCCTACTGCCTACTGCCTCACTGCCTTCTGCTTACTGCCCCCGGCCTTCTGCTTACTGCCCCCGGCCTTCTTAAATCGTAACAATCTCCTTCTCTTTCTGTTCGAAATGTTTATCCGTTTTCTGAACATACTGATCGGTTAGTTGTTGGATTTTAGTTTCAGCATCTTTTGCTTCGTCTTCAGGTAAACCATTTTTTTGCAAACGTTTTACATGTTCCATAGCTTCCTTACGTGAATTACGGATTCCAACTTTCGCTTCTTCCGCTTCTGACTTAGCAGTCTTCACTAATTCTTTACGGCGCTCTTCGGTTAAAGCAGGAATTGTAATACGGATAATTACCCCATCGTTTTGGGGATTCAACCCCATATTAGCGGACTGAATTGCTTTTTCGATAGGCGTTAATAAACTTTTTTCCCAAGGTTGTATAACAATTGTTCTGGAATCCTGAGTGTTTACGCTTGCTGTTTGCGAAATAGGCACCATACTTCCGTAATAGTCAACCATTACACTTTCAAAAATGGCAGGGTTAGCTTTACCGGCGCGTATTTTAGTTAGCTGCGTTTCCAAATGATTAAGCGCTTTTTCCATCGCTGCTTTGGAATGATCCATTATTGATTTTACGTCGTTCATAAACTTAATTTTCTATACAAATATAAATTTTATCCTTTAAACCGCAACTGCCGCCTTAATATGCGGGTGCGGATTGTAATTTTCAATTGTGAAATCTTCAAACTTAAAATCAAAAACAGATTTTACTTCCGGGTTAATTTTTAAAGTTGGCAAAGGTCTAAAGTCTCTGCTCAATTGCAACTTTGTTTGCTCAATATGATTCGTGTACAAATGCGCATCACCCAAAGTATGTACAAACTCTCCCGGTTTTAAATTACAAACCTGTGCTACCATCATCGTTAATAAAGCATACGATGCAATATTAAAAGGCACACCTAAAAAAATATCGGCACTGCGCTGGTATAACTGACAAGATAATTTTCCGTTAGCCACATAGAATTGAAAGAAAGCGTGGCATGGCGGTAATTTCATATTATCAATATCCGCCACATTCCAAGCACTCACAATTAAACGGCGCGAATCAGGTGTTTTTTTAATCATCTCCACTACTTTTGTTATCTGGTCAATCGTTTCCCCTTTTGCGGTCGGCCAGCTTCTCCATTGGTGCCCGTAAACCGGTCCTAGGTTTCCTTTTTCATCGGCCCATTCGTCCCAAATACTTACGCCATTATCTTTTAAATATTTTATATTGGTATCGCCTTTTAAGAACCAAAGTAATTCATGAATAATAGACTTTGTGTGAACTTTTTTTGTGGTCAGCAAAGGAAATCCTTCCTGTAAATCCATGCGCATCTGGTACCCAAAAACGCTTATCGTTCCAGTTCCGGTGCGGTCTTCCTTTTTCACCCCATGTTCTAAAACATGCTTCATTAAATCGTGGTACTGCTTCATTTAAATCTTTCGCGTTGTTTGAATGGGTGAAAATAAAAAATCCCCCGTTTAACAAACGGAGGATTTATAAATAATTTTAAACTTTATTAGCGGATTAAAGTAACATGACCAGTAAACTCTTTACGTGCCGAGAAAGCGCTGCTTACAGCCTTAATTTTATATACATACACATCAGTTGGTGTAAGGGCGCCTTTATAGCTTCCATCCCATCCTTGTGTATAATCTTTCGTTTTAAATATCAAGCTACCCCAACGGTCGTAAATTAAAAACTCGTATTGATCAGGCTTCCATCCCATTCCTTTAGGCTGGAATACATCATTAATACCGTCACCATTCGGTGTAAATGCGTTTGGAATGTACATAGTGAAGTCTTCAATCACATTCAACACTTTAATTAATGTATCAACACAACCCCAGGCATTAGTTTGAATTATGGTTACCGGATAATTTCCTACGGCGTTGTATTCGTGAGTAGGGTTTTTTACAGTAGAACTGTTTGTTCCCGGATTGTTAACCATGTCACCGAAATCCCAATACTGAGAAACAATTGAACCACTAGCTGAGGTACTGCCGAAATTAACTACATTTTCAATATAACTTGGTTGAATAGGATCCCAACTGAAATCTGGTCCGGGACGCGGGAAAGCAGTAATAACAAAAGGTGATGTTTTTGTTGATTTACATCCGTTAATATCAACTATTGATGTGGTAACAGAATAAGTTCCTGCTACTTTAAAACAGAAATTTAATGGGTCGCCTGAAGCGGTTAAATTATGACCAAAATTCCAACCTACGCTTACGGCTGCAGGTGAGGAATTGCTTTGTAAATCGATACACAAAGGAACGCAACCTTCAATTCTTGTAGCGCTAACATTTGGTTGCGGTAAAGGATTCACAAAAATAATGAAAGTGGTATTGATAAATGTAGCGGGACAAGCCACATCATTAGCTGTAATGGTATAGAAAGTTGAATAACTAGGTGAGGCAACAGCATGTATTCCGAAAGGCGGCATTAATCCTGCACCCGGACTCCAAACAATATTATAAACGCTGCTTCCGCCAACAACCTGTGTGCTGATACTCACGGTATCGCCCTGACAAATTGTTTTATTGGTTGGGATAACAGAGAATGATATTGGCGTTAAAACGGTAACAGGAATACTGTCGGAAGTAATACATCCATTCACATCCACAATTAAAGTATAAGTACCGGATTGATTAAAGTTTATATTCGGAATACTTAGGTTTTGGGAATTAGAAGTATATCCACCCGGGCCATTCCAAGTATAAGATGTTGCGCCGATAGGGCCTGCAATAAATAAAGTTGTGTTATCGCAAATATTAGGAAGAGGTGCTAAACTGAAAGTTACTTTCGGTTTCACAGTCACATCAACCGTGTTGGTGGTTGAACAAACTACACTGTTCTGCGTGAAAAATGCGGTTACCGTATAGATGCCTGTCATACTTGGAACAACACTTGTAAAGTTCGGGTTCTGTGCTGTTGAAACAACAGGACCACCCGGACCATTCCATTGATAAGAGGTAGCATTAGCAGCACCTGAGCTTAAACTGAAATTAAAACCTTCACAAACACTCACAACTGAAGGCGCCACTGTAACCTGTGCAACAGGTATAACTGTAACTTGCGTTGTATTTGTTGCGGTACATATTAAAGTTCCGGTTGCTACTGAAGCGGTCACAACATAATTTCCGCTTGCGGAAGGCATAAGATTAGTCAATACCGGATTTTGTACAGCTGAAGCATAACCTCCGGGGCCACTCCATGAATAAGTAACAGATGTACCAGTTGCATTAGCGGTAAGGTTTACCGAAGAGCCTTGACAAACTGTAGATGCAGAGTTAACCGCCACAGAAGGATTTATAACTGTAATACTTGTTACAGTTGTAACTGTAACAACACTGCTTAAATTCGGATCTGTTCCAACCAAAGTAACAGTATAACTGGTAGTAGTTGTCGGACTCATTGTAAAGCTGATAGCGCTTCCTAATGAAACATTTCCTCCGGGCGTAATGGTAGCTGATGCACCGGTTAAATTTGTTGAACCTGTGAGTACGGCTGAAGAACCGTTACAAATAGTTTGGCCGGGAATAACGAAAGGATTACAAGATAAACCTGCAGTGCCTGTATTAGAAAAAGTAACTAAGGTGTTAACCCCGCTGTAATTTGAAATACACATTACAAACTGTTGTCCGGCAGTAACATTTAGTGAAGGTTGAAAATTACCTACATTTCCACCGGGAGGTACAGGACCCATACCTGTTCCACCTGAACTTGAAGCATTCCAGTTACAGGCTACAGGAGGTAAAGTATTAGCAAAAATTGAAGCACATGCTGTTGGTGTATATGGCCACATGGCCCAATCATAAAAACCAATCTGTGGATTCGCACTGCCTGTTGCTCCGAATGAGAAACCTAGTGAACCGTTACTTGATACAGTTAATAATAACCATTGCGGGCCGGGACCTTGCGAAAGCAAGCATCCTGAATTAGCAGGGGCTAATGGATTATTACCATTTCCCATTTGAGGGTTAGTAGTAGGGTTACTAATATTTAAACCTGCAGTTAAACCGTTACCTGCACTTGATGTAAAATTAAAATTTGGATTATTACAAACAGGCTGGGCAGCATTACATGCGGCTGCATTCTGTGATTTAAGCGAATAACTTAAAGAAGAAAGTAATAGTATAGATATAATAACTTTTTTCATTTCGCTTATCGTGTAATTAATTGGTTAATGGAATTAAAAACGGTTCCGGTTGTAAGGTTTTCGTAAACAACATTTCCGTTCGAATCGAAAACAATATTATATCCTGCGGGTTTTCCTTTCAATTCATTCAGAATATCTGAATTATCAGCAGGAACCCGGTTTGTTTTAGTTACGCCATCTTTTTTAAGAGTGATGTTCGAATTAATGGCATCGTTATCAATATTAATGTTTAAAACAATAATGCCTTTGTTTCCACCTTTTAATTTAGCGTATTCATAGGCCTTATATACTTTATCAAATTCAATATTTAAATCGCGGCTGTTTTTGTCGTTAGCCGACCAAACATTAATTGCGATTAAACGGTTAGCAACAACTTCCTTTGTCTGATTAGTCAGATAAGAATTTAGTTTGTTGTAAAGGCTGCTTTGCGCATTGCAAACTAACGAGCCTAAAATGATGAATGATGTGAATAAAGCTTTCATAGTATTATATTACAAAATTATGTATTCTATTGACTTTAACCGCTAAATTTCAATCATTTATAATATCTTTTCACTCAATTTTTGGATTCTCAAATGTTAAAAAAAGTCTTTAACTCAGTCAATAGGGCTTTTACCTCAGGCAAGCTATTATACCTCCCAAAAGAGAAACGAAAGGAGTTCTTTATTTCTTCCTCATTAATTCCCATCGCTTTTAGCACATGAGAAGGCTCTGTTGTACCGCTTGCGCAGGCCGAACCACTCGAAAAAGCGTATTTTGAAAGTAGTGCTTTAATGTCAAGTGTGCTTGGAAAAGTTAAATTACATGTATTATAGAGGCGGGATTTTGTGCTTCCGTTAATTCTCAATCCATCAATATCCAATAACTGATGTTCGAAATAAGCTCTCAGTTTTGAGACTTCGGTATTGTTATCCCATTGCTCATTTACAGCCAGTTCGCAGGCCTTGCCTAAACCAACAATTAAAGGAACGTTAAGTGTTCCGGCGCGGTGATGATTCTCCTGAGAACCTCCATGTAATAAAGAAACCATGTTTACTCTCGGGTCTTTCCTTCTTAAGTACAAAGCCCCTATTCCTTTCGGACCATAAAACTTATGAGCGCTTAAACTCAGAACATCAATACCCAATTCATTTACGTTCATTTGAACTTTTCCGGCGAATTGCGTAGCATCAGAAAAAAATAATACTTTTTTGCTTTTTGCAATGGCAGAAATTTCTTCCAAAGGCTGAATAACCCCGGTTTCGTTATTCGCCGCCATCACAGAAATTAAAATGGTGTTTGGTTTAATGGCTGATTTTAATTCGTCCAAATCAATTAAACCTTCCCTGTCTACATTGAGATAAGTTATCTCAGCGCCTTCTTGTATTAAATATTCGCAGGTATCTAAAACCGCTTTATGTTCAGTGGCAACAGTAATAATGTGATTGCCTTTGTTGCGGTAGGCCATGAAAATTCCTTTCAAGGCTGTATTAATAGCTTCGGTGGCGCCAGAAGTGAAAATTATTTCGGATGGTTCGGCACCAATCAAATCAGCAACTTGCTGACGCGCTTTTTCAACCGCAGCTTCAGCTACCCAACCCGGAGGATGTAATTTACTTGAAGCGTTACCGTAATTTTCCGAAAAATACGGTAGCATAACTTCAAGAATCCTATCATCTACTTTTGTTGTCGCGTTATTATCAAAATAAATCATTTTAAATGGAAAAGGGATGAGGGAGGATGGAGAAAGGATAAGGGATGAGGGATGATGGATGAGGGATGAGGGAAAAGGGAAAAGGGAGATATGAACAGGAATAAATTTCGATTTTCACATTATCCATTATCCATCTTACATTTTCCATTATCTTTTCCATTATCTTTGCCGCTTCAATGTTTAAAGGTATAAATAAACATCAATTGTGGCTCCATTTCATTGTGTTAATATGGGGTTTTTCCCCTATTCTCGGTCGGTTTATTACCTGCTCTACTATGCAATTGGTTTGGTTCCGTATTTTATTTACGCTTTTTATTATTACAGGTTATATTTTATTTACCAAAACGAGCCTTAAGGTTTCCCGGAAAAATCTTTTCAAACTGGCCATCATCGGTATCATTATTGCCATTCACTGGGTTTGTTTTTACGGAGCCATCAAAGTATCTAACGTATCGGTTACAATGGCTGCTTTTTCAACGGGAACTTTATTTACCGCCATCATAGAGCCTGTTATTTTAAAACGGAAAGTGCTTTGGTATGAAATTTTAATAGGATTTATCATCATCGGAGCCATTTGCATGATCTTCTCTGTCGAATTCACTTACTGGAAAGGGATTGTATTGGGAATTTTGGCGGCTTTAACCTCTGCTATTTTTTCTGTACTTAATTCACTCATGGTGAAAGAAGTTAAACCAGCCGCCATTTCTTATATCGAATTATGGTTTGGATTAGCAGGATTAACTATTTATTTAGGATGCAC